>JAFAMT010000252.1 GCA_019233085.1 Herbaspirillum sp. | reverse complement strand
GCCATGCTGCGCGCAGCGCAAAAGCGCCTGGTGCTGCTGGTGGATGGCTTCATCGTCACCTCGGCCTTGCTGGTGGCGGCGGCCATGCAACCGGCGGTGCTCGACTATTGCGTCTTCTCGCATTGCTCGGATGAGGCCGGTCATCGCCGTATGCTGGATCACCTCAAGGCCAGGCCGCTGATGCAGCTTGACCTGCGCCTGGGCGAGGGGACCGGTGCCGCGCTGGCCTTGCCTTTGCTGCGCGCAGCGGTGAATTTCCTGGCGCAGATGGCGACCTTCTCCTCGGCCAGCGTCAGCGAAAAAAATGGCTGATCCCGCCTCCGTGAGTAGCGTAAAACAGCCCGCGTGGTACCAGCTGCGGCTGTTCTTCATTGCGCTGCAATTCTTTACGCGCTTGCCGATTCCCGCGTGGGTGGGTTTCCATCCGGAGTGGCTGCAGCGCTGCACCCGCTATTTCCCGCTGGTGGGCTGGATCGTGGCCTGGGTGACGGCACTGGTGTACCTGCTGGCGGTGCAATTCTGGTCACCGGCACTGGCCGTGCTGCTGTCGACGGCCGCCGGGATCTGGCTCACCGGGGCTTTCCACGAAGACGGCTTCGCCGATGTCTGTGACGGCCTGGGCGGCAGCGTCAGTCGCGAGCGGGCGCTGGAGATCATGCGCGACTCGCGCCTGGGTAGCTATGGTGTCATCGGCATCGGTCTGTTGCTGGCGATCAAGCTGGCGGCACTGCATGCCTTGCTGCCCCTGCAGGTGCTGGCGGCGCTGGGAATCGCCCATCCGCTGTCGCGCTGGCTGGCGACCTGCCTGATCTGGCGTCTCGACTACGTGCGCGAGGAGGGCAAGGCCAAGCCGCTGGCCCAGCACATGCGCGCGGGTGAATTCCTGCTGGCGGGCTTGTGGGCGGTGTTGCCTATCGTCGTGACGGTGGTTGTCGGCCTGATGTCCTGGCAGCGCATTGCCGTGGGTGTGCTGCTGGCGGTCGTGGCGGCATCCTGGCTGGCGCGTCGCTTCGTGCGTCGCCTGGGCGGCTATACCGGCGATTGCCTGGGCGCCGTGCAGCAACTGAGCGAGACCGCCTTCTATCTCGGTGCCCTGGTGACCCTCCCTGCGTGGCTGGTGGGCTGAGCCATGCGGCTGCTGCTGATCCGCCATCCCCAGCCCGTCCTCGACAAGCGCCATTGCTATGGCGCCAGCGACATTGCGGTCGCACCAGACCAGCTGCAATCCTGCTGCGAACGCCTGCTGCCGCAGCTGCCGCGCGGCGTGGACATCGTCAGCAGTCCATTGCAGCGTTGCGTGCACCTGGCGCAGGCATTGGCCCAGGCGCTGGGGCAGCAGTCCGTCACATTGCAGGACGGACTGCGGGAAATGGATTTCGGCACCTGGGAACTGCGTGCCTGGGACGACATTGCCTGGCGCGAGGTCGAAGCCTGGAACCAGGACCTGCTGCACCATGCACCGGGTGGTGGCGAGAACCTGCTGGCTGTGGCGCGGCGCATGTGGGCGGTATTTGCCGAGCTGCAACGCCATTATCCGGGCCAGGTCATCGTCATCTGCCATGCCGGCACGATCCGCATGTTCCGGGCCTGCGCTGAATGGCAGAGCAGGCAGACCGGGCAGGGCGCACAGGCCAATCCCGATGCCGCCGCGCTGGCTTCCATCGCCCTGCAGGCGGCCTCGACGAGGACGACGATCGCCTATGGCGAAGTGGTCCCGCTCGACGTGCCTGCAGCCTGAGAGCGCTGCCAACCAGGCCCCCTCAAGGCTGCCCGCCAGGCGCGCGCGACTCGACCGCGAACTTGATCAGCTCGGCCTGGCCATCGATGTTGAGCTTGCGCTTGATGTTGAGACGATGGGTTTCCACGGTGCGCACGCTCAGGTCCAGCTCGCGGGCGATCTGCTTGTTGGATTCGCCGTTGGCGATGTGCTTGAGCACCTCGCGCTCACGCTGCGTGAGCAGCTCGCGCTGGGGCAGCGATTGCGTGAGCTGGCGCGCCAGCGCGGCGCTGTAGTAGATCCCGCCGGACCTGACCGTCTCGATGGCCTGCACGATGTCCTGGCTGGGCGCGTCCTTGAGCACATAGCCGCGTGCCCCCGCCTGTATGGACTGCATCACGTATTCCGCCTTGTCATGCATGCTCAGGATCAGCACCGCGATCTCGGGATGGCGCGCATGGAAGATCGCCGTCAGCTCGATGCCATTGACGCCGCGCATGTTGATATCCATCAGGGTCAGGTCGATCTCCTGGGCGGCGGCGGCCGCCAGCGCCTCGTCGGCATTGCCGGCTTCGGCTACCACGGCTAGTCCCGGCACCGTTTCCAGCCGCGCGCGCAGGCCGTCCCGCACCAGTGGGTGGTCGTCGATGAGCATGACGCGGGTCGCCAGGGGAGGGGTCTGCGAGGGATCAGGCATGGGGATGGGTAAACAGGGATTGACGGGGAATGACGGCGCTGATGCGGGTGCCGGCGGTGGAGGAATCGATGTCCAGCTCGCCGCCCACGGCTTCCATGCGCTCACGCATGTTGCGCAGGCCGATGCCGTGGCGCGAATGGTCGTCCACCTGGCCCAGGTCGAAGCCGCAGCCGTTGTCCTGCACCTGCAGCATGAGCAGGTTGCGCCCGTTGTAGAGGCGTACCTTGATCTGGCTGGCCCGGGCGTGGCGGGCGATATTGGTCAGCGCCTCCTGGGCCACGCGGAAGAGGACGGTATTGACCACATCGGGCAGGGCGGCGGCAGCGTCGCCCTCGCCCTCGTTTTGATTCTCGAAGACGATCTCGATGCCCTTGCCATCACCGGCAGCATCGTTTGCATCACGCCACTCGCCGCAAAGATGCTCCAGGGCCGCTGCCAGCCCCAGATCATCCAGGATGGCCGGGCGCAGGTCATGCGAGATGCGCCTGACCTCGGCCAGTACGCCATTGATCTGGGCGGCGGTCTTCTCGAAACCGCTACGCGCGCTGGCGGCCTGCTCGGGCGTGCCGTTCAGGCGCACCAGTGCCGCTTCGATCTGCAGCTTGATCGATACCAGCCATTGGCTGATGCCGTCATGCAGGTCGCGCGAGAGGCGGGCGCGTTCTTCCTCCTGCGAGCGCACCACGCGCTGGGCCAGCTGGCGCAGCTTGGCATCGGCCACGCGATGCTCGCTCAGGTTCAGCAGCAGGCCGGCCAGTCCCACCGCCAGGGCGCTGGTCAGGGCGATGGCGGCGATGAGCAGCATGGTCCGGTGCAGGTAGCCGGAGTTCTGGCGGTCGACCTGGCCCAGCGCCGCCTCCACATCGTCCAGGTAGATGCCGGTGCCGATCACCCAGCCCCAGCGCGGCAGGCCGATCACGTAGCCCAGCTTGGGCGCGACCGTCTTGCTGGAGGGCTTGCGCCACAGGTAGCGCTCGTAGCCGCCGCCCTCGCGCGCACGTTCGATCAGGTGCTGGATGGTGAGGCTGCCGGAGGCATCGCGCCAGTTCCACATCTCGCTGCCGACCAGCTCGGGCTGGCGCGGGTGCATGATGCTGCGGCCCTTTTCGTCGTAGACGAAGAAATAGCCGTCGTCGCCGAACTCCAGATCGGCGAGGATGCGACGGGCTTCTTCCTTGATGGCATCGTCGCTGCGACCGGTATCGTACAGGTGGCTCAGCGCGTGCTGCGCCAGGTCCACGTAGTGACGCAATTCGGTGTTCTTGCTGGCCAGGTAGGCGGCCTCGATGGCGGTGCGCTGCTGGCGCGCCAATTCCACCGCCTGGTAGCGCAGCACCAGCGCGATGGCCGCAAAGGCCAGGCAGAGCGGGACGATGGCGAGGAAGATGATTTTCTGGCGCAGTTTCATGCCGCGATTCTACCCAAAGCCCCCCGGCCGGCAAGAGAAGAGAGGTGAACTCGGTAGTTCTACGTAGAGGCTCTGCGTAGTGCTGCGCTTGTGGCCCGGGCGGGGGCTGCCGATACTGGCGGGCGTCCACTGCTGGCCTCGCGCCATGTGGCCAGCATAACAACATCCCCATTACCAACAAGGATCCCGCCAGGGAGGAGAACAATGAACCGGATAGTTTCCAGGCTGGGCTGGCTCGCGCTGGCCATCGCCGGCGCCAGCGCCTGCGCCTACGTCGCGTTGCAGCGCGGCGAATCGATCAATGCAGTATGGCTAGTGGTCGCCTCGGTGTGCGTCTACCTGATCGCCTACCGCTTCTACAGCAAGTTCATCGCCGAGCGCGTGCTGGGCCTGGACGGCGCGCGCATGACGCCGGCCTACAAGTTCAACGATGGTCTGGACTACGTGCCGACCAACAAGTACGTGCTGTTTGGCCACCATTTCGCCGCCATCGCCGGCGCCGGTCCCCTGGTGGGCCCGGTGCTGGCCGCGCAGATGGGTTACCTGCCGGGCATGCTGTGGATCCTGGCCGGTGTGGTGTTTGCCGGCGCGGTGCAGGATTTCATGGTGCTGTTCATCTCCACCCGGCGCGACGGCCGCTCGCTGGGCGACCTGATCAAGTCCGAGCTGGGCCAGGTGCCGGGCGTGATTGCGCTGTTCGGCGCCTTCATGATCATGGTCATCATCCTGGCGGTGCTGGCGCTGATCGTGGTCAAGGCCCTGGCGGAGTCGCCCTGGGGGACCTTCACGGTGGCTGCCACCATTCCCATCGCGCTCTTCATGGGGGTGTATTCGCGCTATATCCGCCCGGGCCGCATCGGTGAAGTGTCGTGGATCGGCTTCGTGCTGCTGATGCTGGCCATCGTCGGCGGCCAGTATGTGCAAGAGCATGCAGTGCTGGGGCAGATGTTCACCTTCAACGGCAAGCAGCTGACCTGGATGCTGATCGGCTACGGTTTCGTCGCCTCGGTGCTGCCGGTGTGGCTGCTGCTGGCACCGCGCGACTACCTGTCGACCTTCCTGAAGATCGGCACCATCCTGGCGCTGGCACTGGGCATCGTCTTCATCGCACCGCACCTGAAGATGCATGCCGTCACCCGCTTCATCGACGGCAGCGGTCCGGTCTGGTCGGGTTCGCTGTTCCCCTTCCTGTTCATCACCATCGCCTGCGGCGCGGTGTCGGGCTTCCACGCGCTGATCTCCTCGGGCACCACGCCCAAGCTGCTGGAGAATGAAAAGCACGCCCGCTTCATCGGCTACGGCGCCATGCTGATGGAATCCTTCGTGGCCATCATGGCCCTGATTGCGGCCTCCTGCATCGAGCCTGGCATCTACTTCGCCATGAATAGCCCGGCCGCGCTGATCGGCACCACGCCCGATAACGTGGCGCAGGTGATCTCCCAGTGGGGCTTCCACATCACCCCCGAGATGCTGACCCATACGGCCCAGGCCGTGGGGGAGCACACCATCATCTCGCGTGCCGGCGGCGCACCGACGCTGGCCGTGGGCATGGCCCAGATCCTCTCCGGCGTGACCGGCGAGGCGATGATGGCCTTCTGGTATCACTTCGCCATCCTGTTCGAGGCGCTCTTCATCCTGACCGCCGTCGATGCCGGTACCCGGGCTGGCCGCTTCATGCTGCAAGACCTGCTGGGCGCCTTCATCCCGCCGATGAAGCGCACCGATTCCTGGGTCGCCAGCCTGACCGCCACCGGCCTGTGCGTGACCGGCTGGGGCTATTTCCTGTACCAGGGCGTGGTCGATCCGCTGGGTGGCATCAATACGCTGTGGCCGCTGTTTGGCATCTCCAACCAGATGCTGGCCGGCATCGCCCTGATCCTGGCCACATGCGTGCTGTTCAAGATGAAGCGCGACCGCTTCGCCTGGGTCACGATGGCGCCCACCGCCTGGCTGCTGGCTTGCACGCTGACAGCCGGTTGGCAGAAGGTGTTCGATGCCAATCCGCGCGTCGGTTTCCTGGCCCATGCCCGGAAGTACCAGGCCGCGCTGGATGAAGGCAAGCTGCTGGCGCCGGCCAAGTCCATCGAACAGATGCGCCAGGTGATCTTCAATGACTACGTGGATGCGGGCCTTGCGGCGATGTTCATGCTGGTGGTGATCAGCGTGCTGGTATTTGGCGTGCGTACCGTATTGAAGGCGCGCGCCGGCCACCAGCCCAGCGTCAAGGAAGCTCCTTACGAATCCCTGCCGGCGGCGACGCTGGCCCAACAATGATATCAACGGGAGGATCTGACATGAGCAAGCCTGGCGCCCTGGCGCAACTGCTGGCCTGGCGACGCCAGCTTGGCCGCACGCTGAACCTGATGGTCGGCATGCCGGAATACGATACCTATGTAGCCCATATGAAACAGGCGCATCCGGACCATTGTGTGATGAGCTATGAAGAGTTCTTCCGCGAACGGCAGGAGGCGCGCTACGGCGGCAAGGGTCGGGTAGGGCGTTGCTGCTAATGCTGCAAAGCTGGCGCGGCCAGATCGAAGAGACCTGCGGGTCTCTTTTTTTTGTGTCCCATTGCCTGGGAGATCAAGCCACCTCAGGAATTTCCTCATACGGTGCGTGATATTTTTGAATTATCATTCTTGTACATCTGACAATTTGTCAGTCGTAGTCAGTTTTGGGGAATATCGAGATGGTAATGAATGACTCTGGCAAGACGATCCTGATCGTTGACGACAGCAAGGTATCGAGGATGGTGATCAAGGCCCATGTGCTGGCCGCGCATCCCGACTGGAAGGTGATGGAAGCGGGCACCGGCGAGGAAGCCATCGCTCTGGTGGAAAAAACGGTGCCGGATTACTGCACCATGGATATCAACATGCCCGGCATGCCGGGTACCGATGCGGCGGCGCAGATCCTGCAATCCCATCCGGCGGTGCGCATCGCCATCTTCTCGGCCAACATCCAGGAAACCGTGCAGTCGCGGGCCCATCAGCTGGGGGCGGTATTCGTGGCCAAGCCGGTCACCGAAAAATCGATCGGCCAGGCGCTGCAGCATTTCAAGGGGGACGCGTGAGCATTCTCTCCGAGATGGAACGTGATGCGCTCACCGAGATCTTCAACGTCGGTGCCGGCCGGGCCGCCTTGAGCCTGTCGGAAATCGTCGGCGACGAGGTCAGGCTGTCGGTCCCGTCGGTGGAGGTCTTGCGCACCCGCGATGTCGACGAACGCATCATGCCCAGCGTGCCGGGACGCTTTGCCACTGTCAGCCAGAAATTCGACGGCCCCTTCGACGCCGAGGCGGTGCTGCTCTTCACCGAGGAGCGGGCGCTGGAGATCGTGCGCGACATGATGGGTTCGCAGATGAGCCTGGACGAGCTGGCCGAGTTCGAGCGCGAAGCCATGTGCGAGCTGGGCAACATCATCCTCAATGCCTGCCTGTCGGCCATGGCGGACATGCTCGACATCACCCTCAACAGTTCCCTGCCGCATTACGTGGTGTCGTCGCCGGCCGAGATATCGACCCGCCTGGCCACCGGCGAAACCGACGACACCTATGTGCTGGTGTTGCACATCGACCTGGTGATCGAAAAGCACCGCACCGACGGCCATCTGATCTTCCTGCTGAGCTCGACCTCGCTCAATGGATTGGTGGCCCACCTCCAGCGTTACCTGCACAAGATACAGCTGACATGAGCAGTTTCGTTCCAGACCGCTTTCGCGTTGAAGATGTCTATGACAATCTGAATATCGGATTGATCATGCTGGACCAAGACTTCAACATTCTGCTCTGGAACCGCTGGATGGCCCGCCACAGCCATGTGTCCGCACAGGATGCGCTGCAAGCCAACTTCGTCTCCCTGTTCAATCCGCACCTGGCGCCGGGATTGCTGCGCGCCTTGAGCAATACCATCACCTATGGCCTGCCGGCCATGCTCTCCAGCGCGCTGCATCGCTCGCCCTTGCCGCTGTATGTGGAGGCCGCAGGCACGCCCGGCGAGGCAGCGGTGCGGATGGCGCAGTCGGTGGTGATCACGCCGATCGACCATCTCGATGGCAGCCGTGGCTGCCTGATCCAGGTCTCCGATGCCAGCAATTCGGTGAAGCGGGAAAAGATGTTGCTCTCCCGCTCCGAGGTGCTCAAGCGGCAGGTCGTCACCGATGGCCTCACGGGGGTGAACAACCGCCGCTTCTTCGACGAGAACTTCGCACTGGCGCTGCAACTGGCAGCCCGCGAAGGCGGCAGCCTGTCGCTGTTCATGATCGATATCGATTACTTCAAGCAATACAACGACCACTATGGACACGGCGGCGGCGACCGCGTGCTCAAACGCGTGGCCGAGGCGCTGCGCAGCCAGCTCAGGAGCCCCACCGATATCCTGGCGCGCTATGGCGGCGAAGAATTCATCATGCTCATGAGCGGCCTGGAGCAGGCCGAGGCCGCCGAGGTCGGTGAGCTGCTGCGCGAAAGCGTGCGCAAGCTGGCCGAACCCCATGCCAAATCGCTGGCCGCCCGCGAGCTCAGCATCAGCGTAGGCATCTGTACGCGCCAAACCGTCACGCCGGAGGATGGCCGGCAAATGATGGCCGCCGCCGACGCCGCCCTCTATCGCGCCAAGCTGGGCGGGCGCAACAAGGTGGTGGCCACCGACTGAGGTGGGGCGGTTCTGCCTGTACCTTCATGTTTGTCCAAAACTAGGGCAATTTATTGGAAACCCTTGTCTATCAGGCTTGTCAGAAACCTGTCGATTGCTTATCAACAGAGTTGTTCACAGTTTTTGTGGATAACTCGGGCGGAGCCTGTGCCGGGGAGGCCGGGGAGCCCCTTGAAAATGCGTATAATGCCGCTCCGTCGCGGCTGACAAAAAGCTGACAATATTTCTCACGAGTAAGGACCTGATGCGCCTTCTGCTGCTGTTGCTGTTGACCTTCCTGATCCCGCTGCCCCTGCTGGCAGCGTCGGGACAGTCACAGCCGCCGCAGGCGATGCAGCTGCAGCCTGCCGGGTCGGCCTGCGTCGCATCGGCTGCCGGGGCTGTCACCCTGGATCAGGCCTATGCGGCGTCAGCGGACGCGGCGGACGAGGAGGGTGATGAGGAGTTGTCCTCCCTCCAGGGCGACCTGGAAGACCCCACGCTGCCCACTCATATCGCCACGCCGCCAGCCTTCTGGCAACCGTTTCCCCATGCCTTCCTGGCGCCACTGAGCTGGCCGTCCTACCTGCGCGCGCAGCTGCGACCGCCACCACTGGCCTGAGCGCCTGGTGCGTGATCGTGGGCGTCCCGCCGACGGGATGGCCCACGCTACGCACCTGCGGGTAGCTGCCATACCCGCTGCGCCTTTCCCCCCGTCCGAATCGCAAGACCCGCGCCGCGGCCAGCACCCGGCGGCTTCCCTTTGCTCTACCGCTACAGGAAAAATCATGAAACGCATTGTTCTGTTCCTCGTTACCAACCTCGCCGTGATGCTGGTGCTCAGCGTCACCGCCAGCCTGCTGGGCGTGAATCGCTACCTCACCGCCAATGGCCTGAACTTCGGCATGCTGCTGGTGTTCTGCGGCCTGATGGGCTTTGGTGGTTCCTTCATTTCCCTGTTCATGTCCAAGACGATCGCCAAGTGGTCCACCGGCGCGCGCGTGATCGAACAACCCCAGAATTCCACCGAGCTGTGGCTGGTGCAGACGGTGCAGAACCTGGCCGCCCGCGCCCAGCTGCCCATGCCAGAGGTGGCGGTCTATGACGGCCCGCCCAATGCCTTTGCCACCGGCGCCAGCAAGAGCAATTCGCTGGTGGCCGTGTCCACGGGCCTGCTGCAGGGCATGACCAGGGACGAGGTCGAGGCCGTGCTGGCCCACGAGGTAGCGCACATCGCCAATGGCGACATGGTCACGCTCACGCTGATCCAGGGCGTGGTCAATACCTTCGTGATGTTCTTTGCGCGTATCGTCGGCTACTTCGTGGATTCCTTCCTGCGCCGCAATAACGAAGAAAATAACGGCCCCGGCATCGCCTACATGGTCACGGTCTTCGTCTGCGAGATCATCTTCGGCATCCTGGCCAGCATCATCGTCATGTACTTCTCGCGCCAGCGCGAATACCGGGCCGATGCCGGTGCCGCCTCGCTGATGGGCTCCAATGTGCCGATGATCAATGCGCTGCACCGTCTCGGCGGCATGCAGTCCGATGGCTTGCCGCAGAACCTGCAGGCCTCTGGCATTTCCGGCCGTGAGTCGTGGATGGGCCTGTTCTCCAGCCATCCTTCGCTGGAGTCGCGCATCGCCGCGCTGCAAGCGCGCCGCTGATCGCCGCGCCCGCATGCTCCCTGCGACACCACGCCATGCGTCGCAGGGAGCACTCTTGCCGGTGGCCGTGTTAGTCTTGGCTTGGCCGTCGGTGCCATTCCTTCCCAGTCATCTCCAACAACTCATCCACCTAGAAAGGAACCCTGACTGATGCCCCATCACACCCCCCTTATTGCCACCATCGTCGGCGGCCTGGTCCTGGCCTTCATCTTCGGTACCCTCGCGCATCGCCTGCGCATGCCACCGCTGATCGGCTACCTGGTGGCCGGTATTGCCATCGGTCCCTTCACGCCCGGGTTTGTGGGCGATGCCGACCTGGCGCAGGAGCTGGCCGAGATCGGGGTGATCCTGCTGATGTTCGGGGTGGGGCTGCATTTCTCGCTCAAGGACCTGCTGTCGGTGAAGAACATCGCCATTCCCGGCGCGGTGGCGCAGATCGCCATTGCCACCTTGCTCGGCATGTGTCTGGGCTGGATACTGGGCTGGCCCTTCGGTGAGGGTTTCCTGTTCGGTTTGGCCCTGTCGGTGGCCAGCACCGTGGTGCTGCTGACGGCCCTGCAGGAGCGTCGGCTGGTGGAGACCAAGCGCGGCCGCATCGCGGTAGGCTGGCTCATCGTCGAGGATATCGCCATGGTGCTGGCGCTGGTGCTGATCCCGGCGCTCTCCGGCATCCTGGGCGGCAAGGGCGAGGCCATGAGCGGCAACGCCTTGCTGCTGACCCTGGGCATCACGCTGGGCAAGGTGGTGGCCTTCGTGGCGGTGATGCTGATCGTCGGGCGTCGTGTCATTCCCTGGATCCTGGAACGTATTGCCGATACCGGCTCGCGCGAGCTGTTCCGCCTGGCCGTGCTGGCCATCGCCCTGGGCTTTGCGCTGGGGTCGGCCTATGTGTTCGGGGTGTCCTTTGCGCTGGGGGCTTTCTTCGCCGGCATGATCCTGTCGGAGTCCGAGCTGAGCCATCGCGCTGCCGAGGAATCATTGCCACTGCGCGATGCCTTCTCGGTGCTGTTCTTCGTCTCGGTGGGCATGCTCTTCGACCCCTCCATCCTGGTACGCGAACCCTTGCTGGTGCTGGCCACGGTGCTCATCATCGTGGTCGGCAAGTCGCTGGCGGCGTGGCTGATCGTGCGTGCCTTCGGCCATCCCAATTCGACGGCCATGACCATCTCGGCCAGCCTGGCGCAGATCGGTGAATTTTCCTTCATCCTGGCGACCCTGGGCCTGTCGCTGGACCTGCTCTCGCCGATGGCACGCGACCTGATCCTGGGCGGGGCCATCCTTTCCATCCTGGTCAATCCGCTGCTGTTCTCGCTGCTGGACCGCTTCGAAGGCGGCGATGCCGCGCCCGCCCAGCCGGGCGACGTGGTACAGGACGTCGACCTGAGCGGACATGTGGTGCTGGTCGGTTACGGCCGCGTGGGGCGTGGCATCGGCGAGCAATTGCGGCAACAGGGGCGGCCCTTCGTGGTGATCGAGACGCAACTGGAGAGCCTGGATGCCTTGCGCGCCCAAGGCATCCCTGCGCTCTACGGCAATGCGGTCGAGGCCGACCTGCTCCAGGCGGCTGCCATCGAACGCGCCAGCTGGCTGCTGGTGGCGATCCCGGAAGTCTTCGAGGCCGGGCAACTGATCGAACGCGCGCTGGCCGCCAATCCATCCTTGCAGGTGGTGGCGCGCGCCCATTCGGATGCCGAGATCGAACACCTCGAAAAACATGGCGCCCAACGCGTCATCATGGGCGAGCGCGAGATCGCGCGGGGCATGCTGGATGCGGTCGGGCAGGGCGCCTGAGTTCACATAAGGGCCTTGTGGTCTGCAGCATTTTTTCATCCATGCTAAAGTCCCGACTGCTGCTGTGGCTGGTCTTGCATCCGCTGCGCAGCAACAAGTTCTCGGGGCGGGGTGAAACTCCCCACCGGCGGTAATCAGGCCCGGCCTCCCGGCCCAGCCTGTAGCCCGCGAGCGCCCGGCTTGCCGTCATCGGTAAGTCGGGGTCAGCAGACCTGGTGTGATTCCGGGGCCGACGGTCATAGTCCGGATGAAAGAGAACGGCATGCACGGCATCGTGCGCTGCCCGGCAGCGTGCGTGCGGCCGCGCATTCCAACGCCCTGTTTATTCATCGAACAGGAGTCCTGAACCCATGTCTCAATCGCATCTTTCCGCAGTCGCTTCCCATGCTGGTCAACGTATTGCCTTCATCCAGGCTTGCTGGCACAAGGATATCGTCGACCAATGCCGCATCGCCTTCACCGAAGAGATGACCAAGCTCGGCTGGCCGGTGTCCAGCATCGATTTCTTCGAATTGCCGGGCGCCTTCGAGATTCCGCTGCATGCCAAGGTATTGGCCAAGACCGGCAAGTACGCCGGCATCGTCGCCAGCGGCCTGGTGGTCGATGGTGGTATCTATCGCCACGACTTCGTCGCGCAATCGGTCATCTCGGCGCTGATGCAAGTGCAGCTCGAAACAGAAGTCCCGGTATTTTCGGCCGTACTGACGCCGCATCATTTCCATTCGCACAGCGAGCATCACGACTACTTCCACGCGCATTTCCTGGTCAAGGGCCGCGAGGCTGCGCAGGCATGCGCCTCGACCGTGGCCAAGCTGGCGAAGCTGCGGGCCGGGGAAACGTCGCAAGCCAGCCTGAACGCGGCCTGACGGCAGCATCTTTCCTGGTTTGATGCGTCAGCAAATGCTTCGCAAATGTGAAGCATTTGCTTACAAACCTTACGGCTTTCGGCTAGAAGTGTCAGGTTCGCGGGGCTATATTCACGCTACGGATTCCAGAACAACGAGGAGCTAACGTGAATAAGTCGATTTCCATGATTGCCGGCATGGCCGTTGTGGCTGCAGTGGCCGGCCTGTCTGCTGCGCCGGCCATGGCCGGACATGTCTCGATCGGGGTCAATATCGGCGTGCCGGGTGCCTACGTGGCTCCGCAACCGGTGTATGTCCAGCCGGCACCGGTCTATGCGCCGCCGCCGGTGGTGGTGAGCCCGGCACCGGTCTACTATGTCAACCCGGCACCGGTCTATGTGGAGCGTGAGTATTATCGTGGTCATCATCGCCACTGGCATCGTCCGCCGCCGCCACCGTACTGGTATCGCTGATGCCTGGGTCCTGCCATGCTGCATCGGTGGCGGGGCATCAATGAATCAATGAAATCAATGAAAATGGCGGCCACGGCCGCCATTTTCATTGATCCTTGCTCAATCCCTATTTGCTGTCCGGTTTCTTCTGGCTGCCCGAATCGTCATCGACATCGACCAGCAGGTAGCGCTCGGCCGCACCAAAGAAGCGGTCATAGAAATCGGCTGAGCGTATGGTTTCGCTGGAAACGCGTACCATCGAATCGTCGCTGGCCGCGAAGGGCATGGAGACCGAACCCAGCACGCTCACGCCCAGGCTGGCCGAGCTGTTGCTCTTCTTGATCCCGTAGCCATCCTGGGTGGCGCTGACGAACATGGTGGCGCTCTTGCCGTTGCCATTGGAGGCGCAGACGACGTGGAAGGCGATTTCCATATGCTTGTCGCTGGCCGGCTGGAAGCTCTTGTTGCCGTCCATGGTGTTGTCGGTGGATTTGCTGATCACATAGCCCTGGCCCAGCAGTGCGCGCCGGGCGGCTTCGCAGACGGCCTTTTCACTACCGGGGAAGCTGCGCGAGAAGGCACTGGTATCGCTGAATTCTTCCTGATGGTAGAAAGCGGTCTTGCCGGTGGTGCAGGCGGCCAGGACCAGGGGAACCAGGGCGACGAGGGCGGGCGGGACACAAAAGCGCGTGCGCGACATGCGGTGAATCTCCAGCGACAGGATACGGTGGCCTGAATTGTAAAGGATTCACCGATGGGCGGGTTTGGCGACTTGGTAAAGATCGGTAACAGTCTTTGTTATCGCTCAATGAGAAACGCATTCGAATGCGCGCAAGTCTGGTTTGAGAAGGTAAAATCGCTTGTGAAATTGCCGGACTGAAAGTAATGTTGAATGATTCAGGGGTATGGTCTTCCATTGGGACTTACATGAATCTGCACATGAACTAGCGCGGATTCAAGGACAGCCTCGTTAAAGATAGCAATGGATAAAAATCAGAAAGCGGAGTTGGAGCGTATCCAGAGAGAGCTGGTCGACGCGCACAATAAAGC
>JAFAMT010000226.1 GCA_019233085.1 Herbaspirillum sp. | reverse complement strand
CAATCCGCAGCTGGGCATCACGGGGGTGCTGTGCTACAGCGATACCATCTTCGTGCAGGTGCTCGAAGGTGGTCGCGACCAGGTCAACCGTCTCTATGCCAGCCTGCTGCGCGACGAGCGCCACTACGACGTGATCCTGCTGGCCTATGAGTCCATCGACGAACGCCAGTATTCGTCCTGGACCATGGGCAAGATCCGCCTGGACAAGATCAACCGTTCGCTGTTGCTGAAGTATTCGGAATGTGGCGAACTCAATCCCTACCAGGTCTCCTGTTGCTCGACGGTCGCCCTGCTGAACGAACTGGCGTCGACGGCGGCATTCGCCCAGCGTGACTGATGCCCCAGCATGGGGCGGGAGCGGATGTGACAACGGCGCCCTAAGGCGCCGTTTTATTTTCCCTTCCCGCCGGTCGTGTCAGACCAGGTCCAGGGTGGGCAGGTTGCGTACGCCCCACTTGGTCGGATCGGCATAGGCCACGATCTTGTCGGTGCCGCGCGCCAGGTCGATGATCTCGCCCTTGAGCGGCATGCGGCTGGTAGTGGAATAGAACACCTTCACGCGCGGATGGAGCAGGCGATCCGGCAGCTGGTCCACCACCAGTGCGAGCCGTCCCGACTGCAGGATCACGCAGGACCCGGTGGGATAGATGCCGATGGCCTTGACGAAGGCTTCCAGGGTCACCGGATCGAAATGCCCGGCGCTGCCGGCCATGTGGCGGATCGAGCGCGCCGGATCCCAGCCGGCCTTGTAGGGACGGTTGGATGTGATGGCGTCATAGACATCGCATACCGCGCCCATCTTGGCCATGATGGAAATGTCGCTGGCCTTCAGGTTGTAGGGATAGCCACTGCCGTCGATCTTCTCGTGGTGATGCAGCGACACATCCAGGGCAGCGTCGCCGATGCCTTCGATCTGCCGCAGGATGTTGTGACCCTTGACCGCATGCGATCGCACCGAGGCGAATTCCTCTTCGGTCAGCTTGGCGGGCTTGTTGAGCAGGTCCAGCGGCACGGCCATCTTGCCCACGTCGTGCAACAGTCCGGCCATGCCGGCCTGCTTGACCTGATCCGGGTTCAGCCCCAGCTGGGTGGCCAGCGAGATCATCATGGCGCACACCGCCACCGAGTGCATGTAGGTATAGTCGTCGGTGGTCTTCAGGCGGGCCAGGCTGATGATGGCGTCGGCATTGCGCGAGACCGAGGCGGTAATCTCGCTGACCAGGTCGGCGGCTTCCTTGACGTCGACCGTGCGGCCCATGCGTGCTTCCGTAAACATGTGCAGCACGGTGGTCTTGGAGGCGGAGATGATGCGCACGGCACGCTCGCGCTCCACTGCCGTCTCGGTACGGGGCGGCGTCTTGACCGGGGCAGGGGCTACAACCGCATCAGGCCCGGAGTACGCCGTCTCGGGTTCATCCTCGATGTCCTGTGCCCGCTCCTCTGCGGGCGCAACGTCACGGCCCTTGGAAGTGTCGATGGTGACGGCTTCCACGGGGCTCTCCCGCAGGGTCTGCAGGTCGTCAAGGGTTTCCACCTTGAATGACTTGCGCCAGAAGGGATGGTTGATCCAGCCTCCCGGAATGGAGTGGATATACATGCCCAGGCGCAACTGTTCTACGGCGATGGATTTCAACATATCGAATTCAGGTCTGATGCCTGTCGCTGGTGACCGTACTGGACTTACGGTTCGATTTCCCCAGATGAAATGGACGCCCGTGTTCTCGTGCAATGACTTCCTGGCCACAGGGAGCCGATCCGGGCGCCCTGTCCGGATTGATGTTATCAGAGTGTGTTTTGTTTTAGCGCTTGCATGGCCTACGTAGCGGTAAATTTATTGATTGCCTTGTGCAGAATTTATGCTTGCAGAATTTACCTTGCCTTGCTGTCGGCACGGTGAAAAATATGCCGACACACTCTGACCTTGGCCCTCAGTTCATTTCCTTGCCGGCGGGGCGTAGGGATTGGTTGTCAGCAGGCGCAGGAAGCTGGCGATGCAGGCCACGCCGGCGAAGGCTGCACCGAAGCCCAGGGCAAAGCGCGAGCCGTGCGTTTCCGAGAGATTGAAGCACAGCGCCACCAGTGCCGCGCCGACGCTCTGGCCCAGCAGGCGCGCGGTGGCCACGATGCCGGAGGCACCGCCGCTGCGATGCGGTGGCGCGCTGGTCATCAGTGCCTTCAGGTTGGGCGACTGGAAGAAACCGAAGCCCATGCCACAGAGCAACATGCGCCAGCTGATCTCCCAGACGCTGGGCGCGGCGGGCATGAAGGTCATCGTCAGCAGTCCGGTACACAGCAGCGCCAGGCCAACACCGCCCAGTATGCCCACCGGGTAGTGGTCCGACAGGCGTCCGGCGATGGGCGCCATGATGGCCACGGCCACCGGCCAGGGCGTCATCAGCAGGCCGATGTCGACCTGGCTGCGGCCCAGGTCGTGATGGAAGAAGAAGGGCAGCGAGACAAACGCCAGGCCTTGCGCGGCAAAGGAGCACACTGCCGTCACCGCCGAGAGCGAGAACATGGGATGGCGGAACAGGTCCACCGGCAGCATCGGCGCCGGGTGCGACAGTTCGCGGCGCAGCAGCAGCAGGCCGCAGACGATGGCCGCGCCCAGCTCCAGAGCGACCACGCTGGCCTGGGCCTGGTGCGCGCCTTCGCCGATGGCCAGGATCAGCAACCCGAAGGCGGCCGCATTGAGCACGGCGCTACGGGTATCGAAGGCATGCGCGGACAGCGCCGTATGCGGTAGCGACGGCAGGGCCAGCACGATGGCCAGCAGGCCCAGCGGCACGTTGACCGCAAACAGCCACGGCCAGGGCGCGATGGCGAGGATGCCGGAGGCCACGCTGGGGCCGACGGTGAAGGCGATGGCCACGATGAGCGTGTTCAGGCCCACGCCCCGCCCCAGCGAACGGGTCGGATAGATGAAGCGGATCAGCGCGGTGTTCACGCTCATGATGCCGGCCCCGCCCAAGCCCTGCAGGAAGCGCGCGACCACCAGCGTGGGCAGCGACCACGCCACCGCACACAGCAGCGAGGCGGCGGTAAACAGCACCAGCCCCCAGATATAGATGCGGCGATAGCCGATGATCTCGCCCAGCGCCGCCAGTGGCAGCAGCGACACCATCATGGCCAGCTGGTAGGCGGTGACGATCCATACCGAGCCGGCTGGCGTGGTGTGCAGGTCGGTGGCCATGGCCGGCAGGGCGGTATTGGCGATGGCGGTATCGAGCGTGGCCAGGCCGACGGCGATGAGCAGGGTGAGGATGGCGCGACCGCGTTGTTCGGGCGGCAAGCCCTCTCCTGCAGTGACGATGTGGTGTTGGGTTTCTGTGGTGCTGGTGGAGGAGGGCAGCGTTGACATGGGGTTCTTGGCGAGAGCGGTCACACCTGCCGCGCGGGCTCGGCAGGGGCCGCTATTGTGTTGTTGATGTTGGGAAAGTGCTATCGGGGAACCAATAGGAGTACGCCCGTCCAGGAAAAACAGGCGCTGCCTCCCAAGGCGCCGCGCGGTCCAATGATAGCGGGGAACGCGTTGCCGCGCAGGCGCAGGTCCGCCCTGGCTTGTGCTGAGCTATGATGCTGGTTTGCGCCGGCGGGGCTGGCGCGTCTTGATGACGGAGTCGCGAGCATGTCCAAAGAGCAGTTGTCGCAGCGCCTGTGCGCCTGGATCGATCAGCATTTCGACGAAGAGGTCGGGGTCCTGCAGCAGTTGATCCGCATTCCCACCGATACGCCGCCGGGCAATAACGCCCCGCATGCCGATGCGGTAGCCGAACTGGTGCGTACCTGGGGATGGGACGCCGAGAAGCACGCAGTGCCCCAGCAGCAGGTCACCGACTATGGCATGCAGAGCATCACCAACCTGATCGTGCGTCGCCCCTATGCCGACGGCGGGCCGACGGTGGCGCTCAATGCCCATGGCGACGTGGTACCGCCGGGCGAGGGCTGGACCCACGATCCCTATGGCGGCGAGATCGCTGATGGCCGCATCTATGGCCGCGCTGCCGCCGTCTCCAAGAGCGACTTCGCCAGCTACCTGTTTGCCGCGCGCGCCCTGGAGGCGCTCGGTGCGCCGCTGCGGGGGGCGCTGGAACTGCATTTCACCTATGACGAGGAATTTGGCGGCCTGCTTGGCCCGGGCTGGTTGCTGGAACACAAGCTGACCCGTCCGGACTACGTGCTGGCGGCCGGTTTCAGCTACAACGTGGTGACCGCCCACAATGCCTGCCTGCAACTGGAGGTGACCGTGCATGGCCGTGCCACCCATGGCTCCATGCCCGAAACCGGCCACGATGCGCTGCAGGCGGCCAACGCCGTGCTCAATGCGATCTATGGCGCCTTGCCGGGCTTGAAGGAGATCCGTTCGTCCATCCCCGGCATCAGCCATCCGACCATGATCGTGGGCCGCATCGATGGCGGCACCAATACCAACGTGGTGCCGGGCAAGGTGGTGCTGAAGATGGACCGCCGCATGATCCCCGAGGAAGACCCGGCGCAGGTCGAGGCCGGCGTACGCAAGCTCATCGAGGACGCGGTGGCTGGCCTGCCGGGCATCCGCGTGGAGATCCGCCGCCTGTTGCTGGCGCGCGCGCTGCGTCCGCTGCCGGGCCACGAAAAGCTGGTTGAGAGCCTGCTGCGCAACGCCCAGGCAGTGATGGGCGAGACGCCCACCACCAACGGCTCGGCGCTTTATACCGATGCGCGTCTGTATGGTGAGGCGGGCATTCCTGTGGTGTTGTTCGGTGCCGGTCCGCGCACCCTCATGGAATCCAATGCCAAGCAGGCCGATGAAAACCTGGCCCTGGATGACCTGAAGAAGGCCACCAAGGTGGTCGCGCTGATGCTGCTGGACTTCCTCGGCGCACAGGGCTGAGCACGCCCGGGCGCCGGGCGGGAGAACTGTTGGTTTTTCCGCCGGGAACAAGTTGATTACAATGTGTGCCCACGAGCTGCTGCCTGATGTTTCCTATGGGCATCTTGCGGGCCGGGCGGCCGATCCTGGCTGTCCGGGTAGAGAAGCAAGTCTTCAGGGACCGAGATCAATCGCATGTTCAACGCCATCGAGCAGACCCATCCATCGAGCCCGCAGCCGGCGTCCAGGCCCGGTTACCTGGGTTTGTCCTTCCGCCAGCTGCTGCTGGCGGCCTTCCTGCTGATTGCCGCCTTGCTCAGCGGCACGTCCATCCACGCCCTGTTCACGCTGGACCGCATGTCGGCCAACAGTCGTGAGACGGCGCGACAGGCGGTGCAGCTCACCGAGGCCGCGCAACGCCTCTCCGAGCGCACCGTGGCCATGGAGCGCAGCGCCCGTCAGTACCTGGTGCTGGACGACGCGGTCTTCCGTAACCGCTTCAACGAGGCGCGCGAGCAGGCGCGCCAGGCCCTGGGGGAGCTGTCGGACTCGCTGCCGCTGGCGCCGCGTGAGCTGTTCAGCCAGTGGGGCGTCTATGTCGACGAGGCCGGCGCCGTGCTGGAGGCGGAGTCACGCAAGGACAAGGGCGAGCAGTTCAAGCTGTTCCAGGATTTTGCCCGCCTGCCTAGCCTCAACGAGCGTATCGCCCTGGAGAGCCGGCGCGAGGTGGACCGTCGCAACAATGCCTTGTCGGCCGCACTGGAGCAGCAGCGCCAGATGCTCAGCGCCCAGGTGGTGGGCGCCATCGTGCTGGCGGTGGTGCTGGCCTTCGGTTTCGGCCTGTGGCTGTCGCGTCCGCTGGCGCGCCTGGAGCAGGCCATCAGCCGTCTCGGAGACAATCGCTTCGACCAGCCCATCGATGTGCGCGGCCCGGCCGACATCCGCCGCCTGGGCCAGCAGCTGGACTGGCTGCGCAAGCGCCTGGCCGACCTGGAGGCCGAGAAGTCGCGCTTCCTGCGCCATGTCTCGCATGAATTGAAGACGCCGCTGTCGGCCCTGTGCGAAGGCGCGGCCCTGCTCGATGATGGCGTGGCCGGCCAGCTCAGCGAGAACCAGCGCGAGATCGCCCGCATCCTGCGCCAGAACACCCAGTCCCTGCAGACCCAGATCGAGGACCTGCTGCGCTACAACGAGGTGTCCTTCGACGCCCAGCGCATCCACCCGGTCCCGGTGGACCTGCGCGCCCTGCTGCACAAGGTGATCGACGACCAGCGCCTGCAATGGCTGGCACGTGAGCTCAAGGTGGAGATCGAGGGGGTGGCGCGCACGGTGGTGGTGGACCCGGAAAAGATGGCCATCGTGCTGGCCAATCTCTTGTCCAATGCCGTGCGCTTCAGCCCCCAGGGCGGGTTTGTCCGCTTCCTGCTCACCGATGCCCCGGGTCTGGTCCGCGTAGAGTGCATCGACCAGGGGCCGGGCGTGGCGCCCACCGATGCGGCGCGTATCTTCGAGCCGTTCTACCAGGGCCTGCACCAGCCACCCGGCGCGCGGCGCGGCAATGGCATCGGACTGTCGGTGGTGCGCGAGTACGTGCAGGCGCATAGCGGCAAGGTCTACCTGGTCCCGCGCGAGGGCGGGGCGCATTTCCGAATCGAGTTGCCTGATGAAAAATAAGATCCTGCTACTGGCGTGTTGCGCGCTGCTGGCGGCCTGCACCACGCAGCCACCCGCCCCGACTGCGACCATCACGCTCATCCATGCCCCCAGCAATATCGATGAGCTGCTGGCCTACAACGCGCAATTGCGCAAGATGAGCCCGTCCGAGCTGGGGCGCGAACTGTCGCGCGTCAATGGATATCCGGCCAGCCCGTCCAACACGGTACGGCGCGCCATGGTGTTGTCCCTGACGCGCGACGCCATTGACCTGGCCAAGGCTGAAGCGCAGCTATGGAACGTCATGGCCGATAACAGCGTCGAAGCAGAGAAACTCAAGCCTCTGGTGCAGTTGCTGGTCGGACAATGCGCCGACCTGCGACGGCTGGCCGACAGCGCCGAGAAGTCTGCGGTGCAGGTCAAGGAAGCCCAGCGCAAGGTCGATCTGTTGAACGACAAGCTGGAGGCACTCAAGAACATCGAACGGACCCTGCCGGCCGGCGCCAGGTAACACCTGGCGCCATCCCCCGTCGGGGCCCGTTCCTTTCATGGAACTGGAGTCCCGATGGGAAAGACTTCCCCCCTGATGCTGGTCGATGATGATCCCGACCTGCTACGCCTGCTGACCCTGCGCCTCAATGCCAGCGGTTATCGCATCCTGGCCGTGGACAGCGCCGAAGCCGCGCTGACCCAGCTGGCCATTTCATTACCCGCCCTGGTCATCACCGATGTGCGTCTGCCCGGCATGGATGGACTGGCCCTGTTCGCCGAGATCCGCAGCCGCTATCCCAGCTTGCCGGTGATCCTGCTGACCGCGCACGGCACCATCCCCGATGCGGTCGATGCCACCACGCAAGGCGCCTTTGCCTATCTCACCAAGCCCTTCGATGGCGCCGTGCTGCTGGACAAGGTCGCCCAGGCCCTGAGCTTGTCGGCCCCCGCCCAGGAAAGCCCGGACCAGGCCTGGCGCGCCGACATCATCAGCCGCAGCCAGCGGGTGGCCGAGTTGCTGGCCGAGGCGCAGCTGGTGGCGGCCTCCGACGCCAGCATCCTTATCCGCGGTGATAGCGGGACCGGCAAGGAGGTGCTGGCACGCGCCATCCATCGCGCCAGTCCGCGTGCCGGGATGCCCTTCATTGCGGTCAACTGTGGCGCCATTCCCGAGGCCTTGCTGGAGTCGGAGCTGTTTGGGCATGTCAAGGGCGCCTTCACCGGTGCGGTCGAGCATCGTGAGGGGCTGTTCCAGGCGGCGCATGGCGGCACGCTGTTCCTCGATGAGATCGGTGATATGCCGTTGCCGCTGCAGGTCAAGCTCCTTCGGGTCCTGCAGGAGAAGACGGTGCGCCAGGTGGGGGCCACCCAGGCCGCAGAAGTGGATGTACGCATCATCTCCGCCACCCATCGCGACCTGGAGGCGGCCATGGTGGAGGGTTTGTTCCGCGAGGACCTGTACTACCGTCTCAACGTGGTGACCCTGAACCTGCCGGCGCTGGAAGAACGACGCGAGGATATTGCGCTGCTGGCCAATCATTTCCTCAAGACCATCGCGGCCAAGTATCCCAAGCGCCTCACCGGTTTTGCCGCCGACGCGCTGGAATTGCTGAGCCTGGCGCAGTGGCCGGGCAATGTGCGCCAGCTCTATAACGTGGTGGAGCAGGTGTGTGCCTTGTCGACGACGCCATTGATCCCGGCGTCGCTGGTGCAACGGGCGCTACGCACGCCGACGCTGGACCTGCTGCGCTATGCGCAGGCCAAGCAGAAGTTCGAGCGAGACTATCTGGTCCGTCTGTTGAAGTTGACCGACGGCAATGTCTCGGATGCCGCACGGCTGGCGGATCGCAACCGCACCGAGTTCTATCGCCTGTTGCAGAAGAATGGGCTGGACCCGCGCCGGTTCCGCGGTGGCGATGAAGCTGTCGCAATGGAGCGACGGGACGGAGTCATTTGAAATCAAGCACTTACGATACTGCCGCGTTGATGGTCGTCGTGGCGAGGCGACGGAAATGAGGGTTCTTGCGCAGTATTTGCCATCGGATGCGCCGGTGGTGGGAAGCAAGTCATTGATTTATTGGGGGAAATCGCCCGGTGGCACGAGCCTTGCGAAGTTGGGGCAAGGGATGCGCCATAGCTTGTCTTATATGGAGCATCGTCAGATGACCTATCGATAAGGAGAAAGCCTTGAAAAAGACCATTCTTGCCAAGTACCTGCTGGCTGCCGGTGTCGTCTTCGCCGCCGTCCCCGCCGTGCAGGCCGCCGAGACCGGCAATGCCGCCCCGGAGACCGCACACAAGGCTGCTGCCTATATAGACGACTCGGTGATCACGGCCAAGGTGAAGGCTGCCCTGGTCGAGGACAAGCAGGTTGCGGCCATGAAGATCAAGGTTGTCACCCGGGGCGGCGTCGTGACCTTGAGCGGATCGGTACCCAGCGCCGAACTGGGGCAGCACGCCTTGCAGATTGCCGCCGGCGTGGAGGGCGTGCGGGACGTGAAGAGTGACCTGACAGTCAAGGCTGGTTAGAGGGGGGGCTTGCCTTTCCGGCCACCCTGCCAGCAGGATGATTCGCGGAAATGATGTGAGCGTATGAAAGGAAACAGGGCCGCTCCCGCCAGGGAGGGGCCCTGTTTTTTGGGGTGCAGGCTTTTTGCTGGAATGACCGAGAGGCTTTCCTGTATTGGCTTTCCGCCTGGTTCGGGATGAGCTTGTCGATTTTCCTCTAAATTATTTTCAGCTATTTTTCAGAAAGTGCTTGCGCAGGGCGGGTGAGGGTTGCTATAGTCCGCCCCCTGCTGACGCGACACACGAAGCGAAGTTGAAAAACAGAGCGACGGAGGTCGGCGAAGCAAAGAGTAGTGAAGCAGTTTGTAGGGCGTTTTAAATGGAAGTAGTCAAAGCGGCAGTTAAGCGAAGACGAAAAAAATTAAAACGAATCGCAAAAAAATAGTTGACGCGATAAACAAACTGCCACATAATCTCGTTTCTCTGCTGCTGACGAACACAACGATTCGCAGCGATGCAAACAGTGCCAGGCGCGCGTTTGATGCAGACAAGATCTTTAAAAATTAACAGCCGATAAGCGTGGGCGTTTAATGAAGTGCGACAGAACTTCGGTTCTGGAAACTTTAAATATTAAATGCTCACAAGAAATATAGGTAAGTTCGCAAGAAATTACCTGTCAGTATTTTGAGAGAGCGATGCCCTTCGGGGTAGCCAGAAATGGCACAAAACAGAGATTAAACTAAAGAGTTTGATCC
>JAFAMT010000185.1 GCA_019233085.1 Herbaspirillum sp. | reverse complement strand
ATCGTCGAACAGCACCGCCAGGTTGATGCGGCCCGATTTGAGCTGGCTGATGAGATTGCCGGTCAGCTCCTCGGTCAGCTGCAGCGTGATTTCGGGATAGATGGAGCGCACCGCATTGAGCAAAGGCAAGGCCAGCGCATTGGAGACGCTTTGCGGAATGCCCAGCGCCACCGTGCCCGAGGGCTTGTCGGTCGATTGCGCCACGGCCTGCTTGGCATCCTGCACCTGCTTGAGGATGGCCAGCGCGTGTTCATAGAAGACCTTGCCGGCATCGGTGGCGATGACGCCCTGGGCCGAGCGGTGCAGCAGTTGCGCCGCCATCTCGTCTTCGAGCTGGCGGATCTGCTGGGTCAGCGCCGGCTGGGCGATGTGCAGCACGCGTGCCGCGCGCGAGAGCGAGCCATGATCGACGATGGCCACGAAGTAGCGCAGTTGGCGTAATTCCATAGGGGTATTCCAGTGTTCGGCTTGCGGTGATGCGATCGGCCGCACCCACCTGCAGTTGTCATTTCAGTTTACAGGCCAGGCCGGCTATTGAACATGCGCGTGCGCGCATTCTCGATATGCCCACGCATGGCGCGGCGCGCGCCCTCGGCATCCTGGAGGCGGATCAGCTCAAAGATCTGGCGGTGCTCGTCCATGGCATCCTGGGAGCGCTTCCAGGGTGGGATGTGCATCAGATGTCGCAACATGTTCACGGCATGGCTGACATCGTATTCCAGCGTCTTCATCACCTGCACGAAACGCATGTTGGCCGTGGCCATGGCAATGGCCTCATGGAAGCCGAAGTCGAAATGGTGGGCGATGCCACCCACGGCGTTGGCCTCCTCGAAGCCGGCCAGCAGGCGTTCCATCTTGTCCAGGTCTTGCTTGTTGCGGCGCAGCGCGGCCAGGTAGGCGCATTCGGGCTCGATCACCATACGCAGCTCCAGGCCGTTCATGATGTGGCCGATGCGGGTCTCGGGTTCACCGTCGGCTTGCAGTTGCGCAGGTGCCAGGCCGGCTTTTTCACGCACATAGGTGCCGGAACCGCGCAGCGACTCCACCAACTGGTCTTCGCGCAGGCGGTCCAGTGCCTGCCGCACCACCGGGCGCGAGACCTCGAACAGCGTGGCCAGGTCATTCTCCGAGGGCAGCTTGCTGCCTACCGCGATGCGGCCCTCGACGATGGCATGGAACAGCGTCTCGTAGACCCGCTCGGCAAAGCGTTCCGGCCGCACCGGGCCCAGACCGGCGGCGGCCAGGCCCAGGATTTCCGAGGAGGCGCCGGCACGGACCGGCTTGCTGGCTTGGGACATCTGGTCTCCGTTGTAATACGTTGTCACTGCATTCTCACTGCAATGCGAGTGTGAGTGCGACCGCGGGCGGTAGCGCATGGTAGCGGATTTGCCCACCCCACGGCCAGTACCTGGCAGGAAGCAGCCGGCAAAGCAGTAAAATAAATTGACAGCTTATCCGCACGGCCTTAAATTGGACATCCAATCAAGAAAAGAACAACATCAGGAGACAGCTCACACCGAGGCCCGCATAGCCGCATAGCTGCATTGCCGGCCCGCGCCTGCTTTCGTCCCCTGTCCTGCCCTCTCCGCATTCCGGTCATTACCGAAAGGACGCAATCGACATGAAACAGCACTTCATCGACAACGGCTGGGTGGCGCCGGCATCGGGTGAAAGCATCCCCGTCATCGATCCCTCCGATGGCCAGCCCTTCGAGGCCATTGCCCGCGGCAACGCCACCGACATCGATCGGGCCGTCAACGCCGCACGCCGCGCCTATGAAGGCGCCTGGGGCAAGCTCTCGGCTGCCGAACGCAGCCGCCTAATGATGAAGCTGGCCTACAAGCTGCAGGATCACCAGGAGGAACTGGCCCAGCTCGAAGGCCGCGACTGCGGCAAGCCCATGAAGCAGGCCCGCGCCGACGCGGCTGCCATCGTGCGCTACTTCGAGTTCTATGCCGGTGCGGCCGACAAGCTGCATGGCGAGACCATCCCCTACCAGGCCGGCTACACCGTGCTGACGCTGCGCGAGCCACATGGGGTGACCGGTCATATCGTGCCCTGGAACTATCCGATGCAGATCTTCGGCCGCTGTGTCGGCGGCGCCCTGGCTGCCGGCAATACCTGCGTGGTCAAGCCGGCCGAGGATGCCTGCCTGTCCATCCTGCGGGTGGCCGAGCTGGCGGCCGAGGTCGGCTTCCCGGCGGGCGCGCTCAACATCGTCACCGGCTATGGCCATGAAGCCGGCGACCTGCTGGTCAAGCACCCCGATGTGGATCACGTCTCCTTCACCGGTTCGCCCAATGTGGGCAAGCTGGTGGTGCGCGGCGCGGCCGAGCATCACACGCCGGTCACGCTGGAACTGGGTGGCAAGTCACCCCAGGTAGTGTTCGAGGATGCCGACATGCAGGCCATGCTGCCGGTGGTGGTCAATGCCATCGTGCAGAACGCCGGCCAGACCTGTTCGGCCGGCAGCCGCCTGCTGGTGCAGCGCAGCGCCTATGAGGAGGTGCTGGAGCGCCTCTCTGGCCTGTTCAGCCAGCTCAGGGTGGGGTCGTCGCAGATGGACCTGGACTGCGGCCCACTGATCCGCAAGACCCAGCAGGAGCGCGTGGCCGGTTTCCTGTCGGACGCCCGCCGCGACGGCATCCCGCTGGTGGCACAGGGTCAGGTCGCCGCAGGCGCCCCGGCCAGCGGCTTCTACCAGGCCCCGGCCCTGCTGCGTGACGTGCCGCCGCGTCATCGGTTGGCGCAGGAGGAAGTATTCGGCCCGGTGCTGGCGGCCATGCCCTTCGACGACGAAGCCGAGGCCATCGCCCTGGCCAACGGCACCGACTACGGCCTGGTGGCCAGCGTCTGGACCCGCGACGGTGGCCGCCAGATGCGCCTGGCACGGGCCATTCGCAGTGGCCAGGTGTTCATCAACAACTACGGCGCCGGTGGCGGCGTGGAACTGCCCTTCGGCGGCGTCAAGGCCAGTGGCCATGGTCGCGAGAAAGGCTTCGAAGCACTCTATGGCTTCACGGTCCTCAAGACCATCGCCATCCGGCATGGTTGATATCGAATCGATGCAAGCTGGAGCCCATTTGTATGACGCGACTACCGTTCGTCCTGAGTAGGCCCTTTCAGGGCCGTATCGAAGGCGCACCGTCATTACGCCTTCGATACGCGGCTACGCCGCTACTCAGGACGAACGGTGAGCGCATCGCAATCAGGTTCTACCCCATCATGAAAATGCCTAAGCATTTCTAATCATTCATTGCCAGGAGACACATCATGCGTTTGAAAGACAAGGTAGCCATCGTCACCGGTGGCGGTTCGGGTTTCGGTGAAGGCATCGCCAAGGCCTATGCCCGCGAAGGCGCGGCCGTGGTCGTGGCCGATATCGGCGCGGCCGGTGGCCTGCGCGTGGTCGAGGAGATCAAGCAGGCCGGCGGCAAGGCGGTCTTTGCCAAGGCCGACGTGTCCAAGCGCGCCGACATGGATCAGCTGCTGGCCACCGCGCTGGAACACTTCGGCAAGCTCGACATCGTCGTCAACAATGCCGGCACCACCCACCGCAACCGCCCCATGCTGGAGGTGGAAGAAGAGGAGTTCGATCGCGTCTATGCGGTCAACGTCAAGAGCATCTTCCTCTCGGCCAAGACCTTCGTGCCCTACTTCCGCCAGGTCGGCGGCGGTGCCTTCGTCAACATCGCCTCCACCGCCGGCATTCGCCCGCGTCCGGGACTGACCTGGTACAACGGCAGCAAGGGTGCGGTCATCACCACCAGCAAGTCGATGGCGGCCGAACTCGGTCCCGACAAGATCCGCGTGAACTGCGTCAACCCGGTCATCTCGGCTACGGGCCTGCTGGCCGAATTCATGGGCGTGCCCGATACCCCGGAGAACCGCAAGAAGTTCGTCGCCACCATCCCCATGGGCCGCTTCTCCACGCCCGAGGATATCGCCAACGCCTGCCTCTACCTGGGTTCGGACGAGGCCCAGTTCGTCACCGGCGTGTGCATCGAGGTCGACGGCGGGCGTTGCGTGTAAAAACTGCATATGAAGCGCACATCAACTGCGCTTGAATCGCATGTAAATTCTTCATGCGTATGGTGAGGATATTTCTTTGACAATGTTCTCACCAGCACTACAATGCTTGGCACCGTCAGCCGGCCACGGAGAAGGGTTCGGCGACGTAAAACAACAAAACGTCAAAAATACTACTGGAGCGAGAGATGACCTACCAAGCAGGCGCCACCGCCGGCGCCACCCGTGCGTCCTTTGAAGATGCCACCTACGCCAAAGTCACCTGGCGACTGCTGCCACTGCTGTTCCTGTGCTATGTGGTGTCCTACCTGGACCGCGTCAACGTCGGCTTTGCCAAGCTGCAGATGCTGCAGGACCTGAAATTCAGCGAAACCATCTACGGCCTGGGTGCCGGCATCTTCTTCATCGGCTACTTCATCTTCGAAGTCCCCAGCAACATGATCCTGCACAAGGTGGGTGCGCGCATGTGGATCGCCCGCATCATGATCACCTGGGGCATAATCTCCGGCGCCATGGCCTATGTGAGCTCGCCGCAGATGTTCTACATCATGCGCTTCCTGCTGGGCGTGGCCGAAGCGGGCTTCTTCCCCGGCGTGATCCTGTATCTCACCTACTGGTACCCGGCGGCCCGTCGCGGCAAGATCACGGCTCTCTTCATGACCGGCATCGCCCTCTCGGGCGTGATCGGCGGCCCCCTGTCGGGCTGGATCATGCACGTCATGCCGGGCGTGTGGGGCCATACGGGCTGGCAATGGATGTTCATCCTGGAAGCCATCCCCTCGCTGATCCTGGGTGTGGTCGTGATTGCCTACATGAAGGACAGCATCCGTGCCGCCGGTTGGCTCACCGAAGACGAAAAGCAACTGCTCGAAGCCAACATCAGCCATGAAAACAGCCAGAAGGAACACCTGTCCCTGGGCGCCCTGTTCGTCAACGGGCGTGTCTGGCTGGGTGCGGCGATCTACTTCTGCTTCGTCATGGGCCTGTATGGCGTGGGCTTCTGGCTGCCCACCATCATCAAGGCCACCGGTGTGACCGATCCCCTGAACGTGGGCCTGCTCACCGCCATCCCCTACGCCTTCTCGGCAGCCGCCATGGTGCTCATCGGCCGCAGCGCTGACGCCCGTGGCGAACGTCGCTGGCACGTGGCGATTCCGGCTTTCATCGGTTGCATCGGCCTGCTGCTGTCGACCCTCTATGGCCATAACACGATACTGGCCATGGCCTCGCTGACACTGGCCAGCGTGGGCATCCTGACCACGCTGCCACTGTTCTGGAGCCTGCCGACGGCCTTCCTGTCGGGTACGGCCGCCGCCGCCGGCATCGCCCTGATCAACTCGCTGGGCAACCTGGCCGGCTTCGTCAGCCCCTTCCTGGTGGGCTGGTTGAAGGACACGACCCAGAGCACCAATGCCGGCATGTATGTGCTGGCGGCCTCGCTGGTGCTGGGCGGCTTGCTGACCCTGACCTTGCCGGCCAAGCTGGTGAACCGCTGATCGCGACAGAGCGACAGACAGAGCGACAGACAAAGCGGCAATACGAAAACGGCGGCTCGATGAGCCGCCGTTTTATCATTTCTTCAATTTCTTCATTGTGGCCCCGTCGCCTGGGGCGCCAGCAAGTCCTGCATGGCCCGCCGAACCAGCTCGGCCTGGCTGGCGTGGCCGCCCTGCGGCAGGCGCTGGCGCTGTTGCGCCACCAGTGCATCGACCCGCGCGCGGTCGCCGTGGCACAGCTCGGTCATCCTGGCTGTCATCTCCAGGTAGCCCTCGGGATCATGCAATGGCAGGTCGTCGCGGGCGACATGGCGCAACCAGGCGCGATCGGCAGCAGCCGTCGCAAGCAAGGACAAGACAATCAGGGAAAGCCAGCTCAGCATGATGCATCCGCTCAGGGGTAGAGCGGGGATTGTGCCCCGGCCGCCACGGTGGCGGCCATCGCTGGCCGACTAGAAAGGCGGGCCGATACCGGCCACCCGAGACCCTCAGAGCGCCAGCCAGTCGCGCTGCACGACCTGGTCGGCCAGCAAGGCCTGCGGCGTGCCATGGAAGACCATCTCGCCGCGTCCCATCACATAGACGCGCTGCGACAGTTCCAGGGCCAGCGTCTGCTTCTGCTCGATGAGCAACACCGCCACGCGGCGCTGGCGCAGCAAGTCCAGGTAATGCGCGACCTGCTCTACCATCTGCGGCGAAAGCCCCTCGGTGGGTTCGTCGATGAGCATCAGGCGCGGATTGCCCATCACGGCGCGGCCCAGCGCCAGCATCTGCTGCTCGCCACCGGAGAGCGATCCGGCGGCCACCTTGCGGCGCTTTTCCAGGGAGGGGAACAGGGCATAGACATCGTCGTAGCGCCAGCCATCCTCGGGCGGGCGACCACTCTTGCGGCCCAACAGCAGGTTCTGTTCCACCGTCAGGGTGGGGAAGACATCACGGCTTTCCGGCACATAGGCCATGCCGCGCCGGGCGATGTCGTGGGTCGGCCGACCCGCGATGGGAGCACCGGCGAAGAGGATCTCGCCACGGCAATGCACTTGCCCGGTCAAGGCCTTGAGCAGCGTGGAGCGGCCACTGCCGTTGCGGCCCAGGATGCTGACGACCTCGCCAGCCTCGACCTGCAGGTCGATCCCCTGCAGGACATGACTGTGCCCGTACCAGGCATGCAGGCCACGCACGCTGAGCAAGCTGGGCGGCTTATTCATGGCGACTCCGGTTCAGGTAAAGGGCCTGCACCTGGACATTGGCGCGGATGCTGGCTGCGCTGTCGCAGGCGATGACGCGACCATTGTCCATGACGGCGATGCGGTCTGCCAAGTCAAATACGACTTGCATGTCATGTTCTACCATCAACAGGGTCTTGCCGACCGTGACCTCGCGGATCAGCGCCACCATCGCGGCGCTCTCGGCCCGGCTCATGCCGGCCGTGGGTTCGTCCAGCAGGATCACCGAGGCATCAGCAGCGATGGTGACGGCCAGCTCCAGGGCGCGCTGCTCGGCATAGCTCAACTCGCCGGCGGCGACCTGGGCGCGGGCCGACAGGCCAACCCTGGCCAGCACCGCCAGGGCGCGATCGCGGCTGTCGTGCAAGCCACCGAGGCGGCGCCAGAAGGCATAGCGGTAACCCAAGGACCACAGCAGCGCACAACGCACGTTCTCGAAGGCCGACAGGCGCGGGAACAGGCTGGTGATCTGGAAGCTGCGCGCCAGCCCCAGCCGGCTGATCTGCTGCGGCGCCAGGCGCGTGATGTCCTGGCCATGCAGCAGCACACGTCCGGCGTCGCTGCGATGACGCCCCGACACCAGGTTGAACAGGCTGGACTTGCCAGCACCATTGGGGCCGATCAGGGCGCAGCGTTCACCGGCCTGCAATTGCAGGTCGACGCCACGGATGATCTCGCTGCGCGCAAAGGCCTTGTGCAGGCCTTGCAGTTCCAGGGCAAGCTGACCGGTCATCGCCCCTCCCCCTGGCGCTGCAACGCCCGCAAGCCTGCCACGCCGGTCGCCACCAGCAACAGCGCAGCCAGCCACGGCAACGGCGCGCGCACATCGATCGCCTGCCCCCACAGCAGCAATGGCGCCGCGCCGATGTCAGCCAGGCTGGCCTGGTAAGCCATCTCGGTCGCCAGCACGATGCCGGTCAGGGCCAGCAAGGCCGCCAGCAGCCAGGCGGCCAGCCACACTGTCATACGCGGGTCGAGGCCGCCGCTGCGCAGCAGGCGCAGCCCCCGGTCGATCAGGCTGGCCAGCCCGCCCGGTGTGGTCATCACGATCAGGATGAAGAACGCCCCCAGGTAGAACTGCCAGGCCTGGGTATAGGCCGACAGCCAGGACGAGAACAGCACCCCGACCACGCCGCCGACGATGGGGCCGTAGAAATAGGCGGTGCCGCCGATGAAGGTGAACAGCAGGATGGTCCCCGAGCGCAGCGCCCCCACGTATTCGGCACTGACGATCTCGAAATTGATGGCCGACAGGCCCCCTGCCACGCCGGCAAAGAAGGCCGACAGGATCAACGCCAGGTAGCGCACCCGCTGCGGGTCGTAGCCGATGAAGGCGGCGCGTTCGGGGTTGTCGCGCACGGCATTGAGGATGCGCCCCAGCGGCGTCTGCCGCAGCGCACAGATCGCCACGGCACAGACCAGCAGCCAGCCGGCGATCAGGTAATAGACCTGGATCTGCGGCCCATAGCTGATGCCCAGCACCGGCTCGCCGATGACACGGTTGCCGGAGATGCCGCCCTCGCCGCCAAACAGGTCGGGGAACATGAGTACGCAAGCCGACACCAGTTCCACCAGGCCCAGCGTGATCATCGAAAAGGTGGTCCCGGCGCGGCGCGTGGTCAGGTAGCCCAGCACCACGCCGCACAGGGCCCCGGTCAGGCCACCGGCCAGCGGCACCAGCGTCACCGGGAAGGCCAGCGCGCCTTCGGCCATGCGGTTCATCAGGTGGATGGCGCCGAAGGCACCCAGGCCGGAATAGACCGCGTGACCAAAGGAGAGCATGCCGCCCTCACCCAGCAGCATGTTATAGGACAGGCACAGCAACACCATCGTCCCCATCTGCGACAGCAGCGACAGCGCCGCACTCTGCGGGAACACCAGGGGCGCGGCCAGCAGCACCAGCGCAAAGGCCAGCCAGGGCAACAAGATACGCTTCATCGCCTCATCCCTCCCGCTTGCCCATCAGCCCCTTGGGCCGCACGATCAGGGTCAGCACCAGCAGCAGGTAGGGCAGCACCGGCGCCACCTGGGCCAGCGTCAGGCACAGCAGCGGCGCCCAGGGGCTGGCCGGTGGCACCTGCACGCCCAGGCTGGCCAGCGATACATCCAGCGCCACGGCAAAGGTCTGCATCAGTCCGATCAAGAGCGACGTGATGAAGGCCCCCGCCAGCGAGCCCAGGCCGCCGACCACCACCACCACGAAGATGATGCTGCCCACTGCCGCCGCCATGCCTGGCTCGGTCACGAAGGCATTGCCGCCGATGACGCCAGCCAGCGCCGCCAGCGCGCAACCGCCGCCGAACACCAGCATGAACACGCGCGGCACGTTGTGGCCCAGCGCCTCGGCCATGTGCGGATGGCTCAGCGCAGCCTGGATCACCAGGCCGATGCGCGTATGCCGCAACAGCAGCCACAGGGCCAGCAGCATCAGTACCGCCACCAGCAGCATGAAACCGCGATAGACCGGGAAGGCGGTCGAATAGAGGGTGAAGAGCGTCCCCTCCAGTGCCGGCGGGACACGGTATGGCACCGGCGAACGCCCCCACACCAGTTGCACCAGTTCCACCACCAGGTAGGACAGGCCGAAGGTGAAAAGCAGCTCCGGCACATGACCGTAGCGATGCACGATGCGCAAGCCGTAGTGCTCCACCAGCGCGCCGACCCCGCCCACCAGCAGCGGCGCCAGCAGCAGCGCCGGCCAGAACCCCAGCACGCCGGCCAAGGCATAGGCCGCATAGGCGCCCAGCATGTAGAAGCTGGCATGGGCGAAGTTGGGCACGCCCATCATGCTGTAGATCAGCGTCAGGCCGGAGGACAGCATGAACAGCAGCAAGCCGTAGCCCAGGCCATTGAGGAAGGTGATCAGTGCGAATTCCAAGTTGCCAGCCTTGCCAGGGTGCAGAAGGTCGAGAGGTTCAAGGGTCGAAGGGTCCAGGGGTCTGGACAGGCCCGGCCATGCGGCCGAGCGTAAAAGTGGAGCGATCCTATGGGATTCGCGCTTCTCTGTCAAAATAGCGGATTAGGCCCGGTCCCGGGCTAGACAGGCTTCAGATGACCACTCCCTACCCCATTGCGCCGCTGGGCAACCGTTTTGCCGACCTGCCGCCGGCCTTCTATACCCGGCTGCAACCCACGCCCCTGCCCGCTCCCTACCTGGTAGGCTTCAGCGACGATGCCGGCGCCAGCGTCGGGCTGCCGCGCCCGGCCGGCGATGACCAGGACTTCCTCGACATCTTTGCCGGCAACCGCATCGCGCAAGGTTCCCAGCCGCTGTCGGCGGTCTATTCGGGCCACCAGTTCGGCGTCTGGGCCGGCCAGCTGGGCGATGGCCGGGCCATCACCCTGGGCGACCTGCCTGCGGCCGATGGCAGCGGTCGCATCGAGCTGCAATTGAAGGGGGCCGGCATGACGCCCTACTCCCGCATGGGTGACGGCCGCGCCGTGCTGCGCTCGTCGATCCGCGAATTCCTCTGCTCGGAAGCCATGGCCGCGCTGGGCATCCCCACCACGCGTGCGCTGACCGTGATCGGATCGGACCAGCGCGTCCTGCGCGAGACGCCCGAGACGGCGGCCGTGGTCACCCGCATGGCGCCCAGCTTCATCCGTTTCGGCTCCTTCGAGCACTGGTACTACAACCAGCGTTTCGATGACCTCAAGCTGCTGGGGGACACCGTGCTGGCGCAGTTCTACCCCGAGCTGCTGGGCCAGGACAATCCCTACCAGGCCCTGCTCAGGGAAGTCACCCGCCGCACCGCCACCCTGATGGCGCAATGGCAGGCCGTGGGCTTCATGCATGGCGTGATGAATACGGACAACATGTCCATCCTCGGGCTGACGCTGGATTACGGCCCCTTCGGCTTCATGGAAGCCTTCGACGCCCGCCACATCTGCAACCATACCGACAGCCAGGGCCGCTATTCTTACCAGATGCAGCCACGCATCGGCCAGTGGAACTGCTTCGCGCTGGGCCAGGCCATGCTGCCCCTGATCGGCACGGTGGAAGAGACCGAGGCGGCTCTGGCCGACTACGAGGCGATCTTCCAGGCGCAGCACGCTGCCCTGTTCCACGCCAAGCTGGGCCTGCGCACGCAACAGGCCGAGGACAGCCAGTTGCTTGAGGCCCTCTTTGCCATCCTGCAGGCCAACCATGTCGATTTCACGCTGTTCTTCCGCCGCCTGGGCGACTTGCAGATCGGCAACCCCGCCCACGACGAGCCGCTGCGCGACCTCATCCTCGACCGCCCGGCCTTCAATGCCTGGGCCACGCAGTACCGCGCCCGCCTGCGCGCCGAAGACAGCGACGACGACGCCCGCCGGCTTGCAATGCATGCGGTCAACCCCAAATACGTGCTACGCAATTACCTCGCCCAGGTCGCCATCGAGAAGGCCCAACAGAAGGATTTCTCGGAGGTGCAGCGCCTGCAGGCCATCCTGCGCCGCCCCTTCGACGAACAAGCTGAATTCGATCGCTATGCCGACCTGCCACCCGACTGGGCCAGCCATCTGGAAGTGAGCTGTTCTTCCTGAACGGCCGTCATTGCCCGCCATCACCAAGGAGCCAAGCATGACCAAACGTGTAGAAAAGACCGAAGCCCAATGGCGCGACCAGCTCGACCCGCTGGAATACCAGGTCACCCGCGAAGCCGCCACCGAGCGCGCCTTCACCGGCCGCTACTGGGATCACCACGAAGCCGGTACCTATACCTGCGTGTGCTGCGACACGCCGCTGTTCACCTCGGATGCCAAGTTCGACTCCGGCTGCGGCTGGCCGAGCTACTTCGAACCCATCGATCCGGCCAACGTACGTGAGAAAGTGGACCGCAGTTATGGCATGATTCGCACCGAGATCATCTGCAATGTCTGCGACGCCCACCTGGGTCACGTCTTCCCCGACGGCCCGCCGCCGACCGGATTGCGCTACTGCATCAATTCGGCCTCGCTGCGTTTCGACCCGGCCTGACGTGATGCCAGCAGGATGATTGCCGATCAACCCGATTCATGAAGAAGCCCTCCCGATGAAGTTTTTGTTCGACCTGTTCCCCGTCATCCTGTTTTTCGGCGTCTTCAAATGGGCCGAGGGCCATCCCTCGGCCGCGCAGGACCTGGTGATGCAATACCTGGGCGGTGCCATGTCGGCTGGCGCCGTCACGGCCAGCCAGGCACCGATCCTGCTGTCGACCGCCGTGGCCATCGTCGCCTCCCTGGCGCAGATCGCCTGGCTGCTGTTGCGCCGGCGCAAGGTCGATGCGATGTTGTGGGTGTCCCTGGCCATCATCGTGGTCTTCGGTGGCGCCACCATCTATTTCCGTGACGATACCTTCATCAAGTGGAAGCCGACCATCCTGTACTGGTGCTTCGGCCTGGCGCTGCTGGTGTCGCAGCTGTTCATGAAGAAGAACCTCATCCGCGTCATGATGGAAAAGCAGGTCAGCCTGCCCGAGCCCATCTGGCCACGCCTGAACCTGGCCTGGATCGCCTTCTTCGCCGTCATGGGCGTGCTCAACCTCTACGTCGCCTTCAACTACCCGCTCGATACCTGGGTCAACTTCAAGATGTTCGGCAGCATGGGCCTGATGTTCGCCTTCATCATCGGCCAGAGCCTGTTCCTGTCGAAGTACATGAAGGACGCCGAATGAGCGCCGCCGATACCCGGGTCGAACGCATTCGCGCGCGCCTGGTTGCAACTTTCTCGCCCAGTACCTGTCTGGTCGAGGACGAGTCCGCATTGCATGCCGGTCATGCCGGCGCGGCCTCGGGCGGAGGACACTACAGGATCCGTCTGGTTTCCGACTTGTTTGAAGGCAAAAATCGGTTGAACCGCCACCGGCTGGTGTATGATTGCCTGTCCGACCTGATGCAGCAGGAGATCCACGCGCTGGCCATCGTGGCACTTTCCCCGTCAGAGGCAACGAACTGAGACCAAGAACAACGACCGACGCCATACGTATCAACCCCCTTCCTGTTTTTCTTCTCCGTTTTGATTCATTCCTTTCTTTTCTAGGATTTAACAATGACATTCAAACCCGCTCGTCTGCTGGTGCTGCTGTTCGCAATCGCTTCCATCCCTGCTTTCGCACAAAACCTGGCTGTGGTGAACGGCAAGGCGATTCCCTCCTCCCGCGCCGACCTGATGGTCAAGCAGATGACTGCGCAAGGCCAGCCTGATAGCCCGCAACTGCGCGGCGCCATCAAGGAAGAGCTGATCAACCGTGAAATCCTGATGCAGGAAGCCGACAAGCAAGGTCTCTCCACCAGCACCGACGTGAAGAACCAGCTGGAACTGGCCCGCCAGTCCATCGTCATCCGCGCCCTGATCGCCGACTACCTGAAGAAGAACCCGGTCTCCGACGCCGACATCAAGGCCGAATACGACAAGTTCAAGGCCCAGGCCGGCGACAAGGAATACCACGCCCGCCACATCCTGGTGGACAAGAAGGAAGACGCCGAAGCCATCATCGCCAAGTTGAAGGCCGGCACCAAGTTCGAAGACCTGGCCAAGCAATCCAAGGACACCGGTTCGGCAGCCAATGGCGGCGACCTGGACTGGGCGACCCCGGCCTCGTTCGTGAAGCCTTTCTCCGACGCCATGGTGGCCCTGAAGAAGGGTGACGTCACCCCGACCCCGGTGCAGACCCAGTTCGGCTGGCACGTGATCAAGCTGGAAGACGTGCGTCCGGCCAAGGTCCCGACCCTGGACGAAGTCAAGCCGCAGATCGCCGAAGCCCTGCAACAGAAGAAGCTGCAGGCTTACCAGGAACAACTGCGCAGCAAGGCCAAGGTGCAATAAGCACCCTGGTCTCCCGGAGGACGGACCTGCGGTCCCTCCTCCCGCAGTCCACAGCATGCCCGGCCAAGGTCTCCTTGCCGGGCATGTTGCTTTTTGACTACGATTTTCGTCGTTTCGCGGCGCTCCAGCGTAAAGAACATGCAAGGGCCACGCTTGCGCAGTCAAAAAAAGGCACTTTCGTGCCTTTCCCGGGCAACGGGAAGGCCTTGTCCCGCCTCATAGCAACGGTTTATTTTTATAAAAAATTTACTGGGTTTGTTTTTTATAAATTCATTAATACTATAAATTATTCATATAAAAATAATTCCAGCCCGCAAAATCGTGCATTTTGCGAACCCTCGTTCTGATATTCTTCGTGGCTGTTCCAAATGGGGACAAGCTGTCCGCTCCAGCCGCATCAACAAGCACAAGGGACGGCAGCGACAAGGGCGTTTCGGGGGGAGGCACACAAGGTCGCTCCGCGGCGCCATGACAAACACAACATCGTGGTTTCAGGAGAGACACCTATGAAGAAGAGTTCCATGCTGCTGCTGGCAGCCGGCTTGAGCACCGGCGGCGCGGCGTTTGCCCAGTCCAACGTGACCATCTACGGGATCGTGGACACCAGCATCCACTATCTCAACAATGCAAACGCCAACGGCGACAGCAATGTCCGCATCGACAACGGCGCCATTGCCAACAGCCGTATCGGTTTCAAGGGTACGGAAGACCTGGGCGGTGGCCTGAAGGCCATGTTCCAGCTGGAAAACGGTTTCAGCAGTGACACCGGCGCCATGCTGCAGGGCGGCTCGCTGTTCGGCCGTCAATCGTGGGTGGGCCTGCAAGGCAGCTATGGCAAGGTCCGCGTCGGTCGCCAGAACACGCCTCTGTTCGACCTGCTGGCCGACCACTTCGACCCGCTGACCGTGGGCAACTATGCCAGCAACTCCTGGCTGCCGGCCGCCGGCACCCTGATCCGTTCGCCCAACATGCTGCGCTATGACGGCGACTTCGGTCCTGTCTCGGCGGCTGCCAGCTGGGCCTTCGGCGAAACCGCCGGCTCCGTGCGTACCGGTAGCCAGTTCAGCAGCTCCCTGCGCTACACCGCTGGCGCCTTCTCCGTTGGCGGCGGCTTCCAGCAGACCGTGAGCGCCACCAACTCCAGCTACAAGGACACCGTCTGGAACCTGTCGGCTTCCTATGACTTCGGCCCGGCCAAGATCTTCGGCGGCTGGTTCAACATCAAGGACACCACCGGTACCACCGCTGCCTACATGGCTGCCGACAGCGATGTCAGCAAGGGCTGGACCACTGCCAGCACCGTGGCGGCAACCACCGGCAACGAGCGCAAGGACAATGGCTTCTTCTTCGGCTCCAGCTACAAGGCCACTGCTGCCCTGACCCTGACCGGTGCGTTCTACTACGACAAGAGCAAGAACGTCTCCTACACCGGCCTGGGCAATGTCGGCGACGGCAAGCGCTATGCGCTGGTCGGCTGGGCTGACTACGCCCTGTCCAAGCGCACCCAGCTGTACACCACCGTGGACTACAACAAGGCCAAGGACGCTGCCGTGTACGAGCTGAGCAACTCGGCCTCGGGCAAGAACAGCATGACCACCGTGGGCGCTGGTATCCGCCACATCTTCTGATCCTGCCGCTGGCAGGCTGCTACCCACAAGGTAGCGGCCTTGCCTGCCAGCAGTACGCAGAAAACAAAAAACGCAGTTCCTTTCGGAACTGCGTTTTTTTATGCCTGCCCGGTTGCCCGGGCCTGGTCAGATGCCGGGCCTGGCGATCAGCCCACCCACTTGCGGGCGTTGCGGAACATGCGCATCCACGGCGAATCCTCGCCCCAGGACTCCGGGTGCCAGGATTGGGTCACGGTGCGGAACACCCGTTCGGCGTGCGGCATCAGGACCGTGAAGCGGCCGTCCGGGGTGGTCACCGAGGTGATGCCCTGGGGCGAACCGTTGGGGTTGAACGGATAGGCTTCGGTGGCCGCGCCGCGATGGTCGACGTAGCGCATGGCGATGATGGCCTTGTCGATGTCGCCGGTCTGCGAGAAGTCGGCAAAACCTTCGCCGTGGGCGGTGGCGATCGGCGCCTGGGTGCCGGCCATGCCCTGCATGAAGATGGAGGGCGAATCGGCCACTTCCACCATCACGAAACGCGCCTCGAACTGCTCGGACTTGTTACGGGTGAACTTGGGCCAGGCTTCGGCGCCGGGGATCATGGACTTCAGGTTGCTCATCATCTGGCAACCGTTGCAGATACCCAGCGAGAAGGTGTCCTGGCGCTGGAAGAAGCGCGAGAACTGCTCGGCCAGCTGGGCATTGAACAGGATGGTCTTGGCCCAGCCTTCGCCGGCCCCCAGCACGTCACCATAGGAGAAACCGCCGACCGCGATGAAGCCCTTGAAGTCGTCCAGCTTGGCGCGGTTGGCGATCAGGTCGCTCATGTGCACGTCCACGGCGGTGAAGCCGGCCTTGTGCATGGCGTAGGCGGTCTCGATGTGCGAGTTCACGCCCTGCTCACGCAGGATGGCGACCTTGGGACGGGCAGCAGCCCCCAGCGACAGGTAGGGCGCGGCGATGTCTTCCTGCGGGTCGAACGTCAGCTTGGGCGTCATGCCGGGGTCGGCGGCGTCCAGCAGGCGCTCGTACTCGGCATCGGCACAGGCCGGGTTGTCGCGCAGGCGGGCGATGCGCCAGCTGGTCTCGCTCCAGGTGCGGTGCAGCTCGGCACGCGGCTGGCTGTAGATGTTCTTGGCGTCGCGCATGAACTCGACCACGTCGCGGTCGTTGAGCTTGCCGATGATATGGCTGCAGGCGCCCAGGTTGTAGCTGCGCAGCACGTTCATGACGTCCGACTTCTGTTCCGCCGGGACCTGGATCACCGCGCCCAGTTCTTCGCTGAACAGCGCGCGCAGGGTCAGTTCATTGCGGCGCTCGGCCACTTGCGTGGTCCAGTTCTTGGAATCGCCCCAGTCCGCCGCATGCTCGCCTTCCATGGTCAGGATGTCGAGGTTGACCGAGATGCCGGTGTGGCCGGCAAAGGCCATTTCCACCAGGGTGGCATACAGGCCGCCATCGGAACGGTCGTGGTAGGCCAGCAGGCGCTCTTCGGAGTTCAGTTGCTGGATGGCGTTGAAGAAGGCCTTGAGGTCCTCGGCGCTATCCACGTCCGGGGTCTCGTTGCCGATCTGCTGCATCACTTGCGTGAGGGCGGAAGCGCCCATGCGGTTCTTGCCGCGACCCAGGTCGATCAGGATCAGGGCGGTCTCGCCCTTGTCCTTGCGCAGCTGCGGCGTGAGCACGCGGCGCACGTCGGTCACCGGGGCGAACGAGGAGACGATCAGCGACACCGGCGAGGTCACCGACTTGGCGCCCTCTTCGTCGCTCCAGGTGCTGCGCATGGACAGCGAGTCCTTGCCCACGGGGATGGACACGCCCAGCGCCGGGCACAGCTCCATGCCGACCGCCTTGACGGTGTCGAACAGGGCCGCATCCTGGCCGGGCTGGCCGCAGGCCGCCATCCAGTTGGCCGACAGCTTGATGTCGCCGATCTCGGCGATCGGGGCGGCAGCGATGTTGGTGATGGCTTCGCCAACGGCCATGCGGCCCGAGGCCGGGGCGTTGATCACCGCCAGCGGGGTGCGCTCGCCCATGGCCATGGCTTCGCCGCGATAGCCTTCCAGGCCCATGGCGGTGACCGCCACGTCGGCCACCGGCACCTGCCAGGGACCGACCATCTGGTCGCGCACGGTCATGGCGCCCACGCTACGGTCACCGATGGTGATCAGGAAAGACTTGTCGGCCACGGCCGGCAGGCGCAGCACGCGCTGGGCCACTTCCACCAGGTCCATGCCGGTCAGGTCCACCGGCGGCAGTTGCTTCTCGACGTGCTGCACATCGCGGTGCATCTTGGGCGGCTTGCCCAGCAGCACGTCCATGGGCATGTCCACGGGGCTGTTGTTGTGCTCGGGGTCGATCACCTTCAACTGGCGCTCTTCGGTGGCGGTACCGACCACGGCGAAGGGGGCGCGCTCGCGCTCGCACAGGTATTTGAAGAGATCCAGATGCTCCGGCAGGATGGCCAGCACGTAGCGTTCCTGGGACTCGTTGCTCCAGATCTCGCGCGGGGCCAGGCCGCTTTCTTCCAGCGGCACCTTGCGCAGGTCGAAGATGGCGCCGCGCTTGGCATCATTGGTGATTTCCGGGAAGGCGTTGGACAGGCCGCCCGCACCCACGTCGTGGATGGACTGGATGGGGTTGTCGTCACCCAGCGCCCAGCAGGCGTTGATGACTTCCTGGGCGCGCCGTTCCATTTCCGGGTTGCCGCGCTGGACCGAGTCGAAGTCCAGGTCGGCGGTGTTCACGCCGGTAGCCATCGAGGAAGCGGCGCCACCGCCCATCCCGATGCGCATGCCGGGACCGCCCAGCTGGATCAAGAGGCTGCCCACCGGCAGGTCGTTCTTCTTGGTGTGCTTGGCCGAGATGTTGCCCATGCCGCCGGCGATCATGATGGGCTTGTGGTAGCCCATCACCTGGCCGCCCACGTTCTGCTCGTAGGTACGGAAGTAACCGCCCAGGTTGGGACGGCCGAATTCATTGTTGAAGGCGGCGCCACCCAGCGGACCGTCGATCATGATCTGCAGCGGCGAGGCGATGCGCTCGGGCTTGCCGTAGATGCCGCCCTGGGCGTGGGCGTCGCGCTCGGCGGCCGGCTGTGCCACGTCACGGGCGTTTTCCCAGGGCTGCACGGCGTGGGTCACCATCAGGTTGGAGACGGTGAAACCGGTCAGGCCAGCCTTGGGCTTGGCGCCGCGGCCGGTCGCACCTTCGTCGCGGATTTCACCGCCGGCGCCGGTGGAGGCGCCCGGGAACGGCGAGATCGCGGTCGGGTGGTTGTGGGTTTCCACCTTCATCAGGATGTGGGTCAGTTCTTCCGAGGCTTCGTAGACGTTGCCCTTGGTGGCGCCGCGCTGGTAGAAGCGCGAGATGCTGGCGCCCTCGATGACGGAGGAATTGTCCGAGTACGCCACCACGGTGCCCTTGGGCGCCAGCTGGTGGGTGTTGCGGATCATGGCGAACAGGGACTTGTCCTGCGGCTGGCCGTCGATGGTCCAGTCGGCGTTGAAGATCTTGTGACGGCAGTGTTCGCTGTTGGCCTGGGCGAACATCATCAGTTCGACGTCGGTCGGGTTGCGCTGGGCCTTGGTGAAGGCCGCCACCAGATAGTCGATCTCGTCGTCCGACAGGGCCAGGCCCAGCTCGGCATTGGCGCCTTCCAGGGCGGCACGGCCGCCGCCGATGACGTCCACGCTCTCCAGCGGCTTGGCCTGCAGCTCGGAGAACAGGCCGGCGGCCTGCTGCGGGTCGCGCAGCACCACTTCGGTCATGCGGTCGTGCAACAGCGCGGCCACGGCCGGCAGGCTGGCTTCGCTGAGCTTCTTGGTGCCGCCCAGCAGGCCGCTCTTGACCTGCACGTGGAAGATGATGCCGCGTTCCGCGCGATGGATATGGCCCATGCCGCAGTTGTGCACGATGTCGGTGGCCTTGCTGGCCCAGGGCGAGATGGTGCCAAAGCGCGGGATCACCACGAAGGCGTCGCCCTCGTCGCTGCCGTTGAAGGGGTCGCCGTAGGTCAACAGGCCGTTCAGGCGAGCCTCGTCCTCTTGCGTGGGCGCCTGGGCGGCGTCGACAAAGTGCAGGTAGCGGCCGGAGACGCCGACGATGGCGGCATCGACTGCTTGCAATTGGGTCAGGAGGCGTTGGGTACGGAAAGCGGAAAGGGCATTGGAGCCCGGCAGGATCAGCATGGCGAGGTCGAGGCAGTTAGCTTGAATCGGGAAACCGTCACAGCATCGCGGCAGGGATCGGTCCACCGACACCGGCCGCACCGGCATGCTGCATTGCAGG
>JAFAMT010000021.1 GCA_019233085.1 Herbaspirillum sp. | reverse complement strand
AGCATCAGTCAGCACGACTGCGCGCGGCATCACCCCGGAGGAGCGCAAAGTCATCTTTGCCTCTTCCCTAGGCACCGTTTTCGAATGGTATGACTTCTACCTGTACGGTTCGCTCGCGGCCATCATCGCCAAGCAGTTCTTTGCCGGTACCGATCCCAACACCGCCTTCATCTTCGCCCTGCTGGCCTTCGCCGCCGGCTTCATCGTGCGTCCGTTCGGCGCCCTGGTCTTCGGCCGCCTGGGTGACCTGGTGGGTCGCAAGTACACCTTCCTGGTGACCATCCTGATCATGGGTGCCTCGACCTTCATCGTCGGTGTGCTGCCCAACTACAACTCCATCGGCATCAGTGCCCCGATCATCCTGATCCTCCTGCGCATCCTGCAGGGCCTGGCGCTGGGTGGTGAATACGGTGGCGCCGCCACCTACGTGGCCGAGCACGCACCGGAAGGTCGCCGTGGCTCCTTCACCGCGTGGATCCAGACCACCGCCACCATGGGCCTGTTCCTGTCGCTGCTGGTGATCCTGGGCGTGCGTACCTCGGTGGGCGAAGCCGCATTCGCCGAATGGGGCTGGCGCATTCCCTTCCTGGTCTCCATCCTGCTGTTGGCCATTTCGGTGTGGATCCGCATGTCCATGAACGAGTCGCCGGCCTTCCTGAAGATGAAGTCCGAAGGCAAGACCTCCAAGGCACCGTTGACTGAAGCCTTCGGTCAGTGGAAGAACCTCAAGCTGGTCATCCTGGCGCTGGTGGGCCTGACCGCCGGCCAGGCTGTGGTGTGGTACACCGGCCAGTTCTATGCGCTGTTCTTCCTGACCCAGACGCTCAAGGTCGATGGCCCCACCGCCAACATCCTGATCGCCCTGGCACTGCTGCTGGCCACGCCCTTCTTCCTGTTCTTCGGTTCGCTGTCGGACAAGATCGGCCGCAAGCCCATCATCCTGGGTGGCTGCCTGATCGCCGCCGTGACCTACTTCCCGATCTTCAGCGGCCTGACCCACTTCGCCAACCCGGCCCTGGAAGCTGCCCTGCAAAAGGCCCCGGTGATCGTCACCGCTGACCCGGCAAACTGCCAGTTCCAGTTCAACCCGACCGGCACCAAGAAGTTCACGTCCTCCTGCGACATCGTCAAGGCCAAGCTGTCGGCTGCCTCGGTGAACTACGAGAACGTGGCCGGCGCCCCGGGTTCGGTCGCCACCGTCAAGATCGGCGACAAGGTCATCACCTCCTATGACTCGTCCGCCCTGTCCAAGGAAGAAGCCGCCGAGAAGGACAAGGCCCTGTCCAAGGAACTGGCTGACGACATCAAGGCCGCCGGCTATCCGAGCAAGGCTGATCCGGACCAGATGAACAAGCCCATGGTCCTGCTGCTGCTGTTCATCCTGGTGATCTACGTGACCATGGTCTACGGCCCGATCGCCGCCTGCCTGGTGGAGATGTTCCCGACCCGTATCCGCTACACCTCCATGTCCATGCCCTACCACATCGGTAACGGCTGGTTTGGCGGCCTGCTGCCGACCACCTCCTTCGCACTGGTGGCCTTCAAGGGCGACATCTACTACGGCCTGTGGTACCCGATCGTGATCGCGCTGGTCACCGTGGTCGTCGGCCTGCTGTTCGTCAAGGAAACCGTGCACAACAACATCCACGATTGAGCGCAGGAAATACCCGCTCTAACGCCCCGCGCCCTGTCGCGGGGCGTTTCTTTTGGGCACCGGCTTTGACATGTCTGCCGCGCTGGACGCGCTCACCCCACTCGCCCCACTCGCCCGGCTTGCCCGACTTGCCTTCTCCTCCACCAGTTCCATCAAGCCCTGTGCCGCAATCGACAGGCTGCGCCCCTTGGGCGTGACGATCAGCAAGGGGCGCACCAGGTCGGGGGCGTCCAGCGGGATGGCCACCAGGTCCGGCAGGCGGAACTGGAACAAGGTCAGCTCCGGCACCACGCTCACGCCCAGGCCACTCTCGATGAGGGCGGCCACGGTGGCCAGGTGTTCCACTTCCAGCCCGGTATGGATCACCGCGCCCGGGCGCAGGGCTGCGTCCAGATGCTGGCGCACGCTGGTGGAGCGGGCCAGGTGGATCATCTCGCAGCCGGCCAGTTGCGCCACCTTGATGCGGCGCTTGCCGGCCAGCCTGTGGTCGCGCCGGCAAACCAGGTAGAAGGGGTCGCTGCACAGCGGGCGGGTATCGAACTCCAGCAGGTTCGGTCCCGGCGCGGTCAGTGCGATATCGGCCTTGCCCTGGCGCAGCAGGTCCAGGCAGTGGTCCGAGATGGCGTCGAAGAGTTCCAGCATCACCCCCGGATAGCGACGCCGGTACTCCGCCAGCACCGGCGGCAGCCAACCCGCCGCCAGCGACGGCAAGGCGGCGATGGCCACCCGGCCCTTGCGGCGCGCCACGTAATCACTCATGTCGGCAAAGGCAGCCTCGATGTCATGGACCAGCTGGCGCGCCACCTGCACGAACAGTTCACCTTCCGGCGTGAGGGTCACATTGCGGGTATCGCGCTCGAACAGGCGCGCCCCGGCGGCAGCTTCCAGCTTCTGGATCATCGCGCTGAAGGCGGATTGCGAAACGTGGCAGCGCTCGGCCGCGTGGCCGAAATGGCGGCAGTCGACCAGGGCCAGGAAGGCCTGCAGCAATCGCGTGGAGATATTGGTTTGCATGGCGAAGGTGGGCCGGCCATTATCCTGAAAAACCGGTCAATCAATCGAAAAAAGCGACTTTACAACAAAATCGACCGCCACCTACACTCGCCCTGCTCACCTCCCGCAGCCCCAGTACACAACAATGATCCGGCGCGTCGGAAGTGATGACAACACAAGAACATCAAACCAAACACCGGAGACACGCATGTTAGCCCTGCTAGGCTTTGTCACGATCGTATCCTTGTTCACCGCCATCCTCACCAAGAAGATGTCGCCGCTGGTGGCGCTGATCGCCATTCCCATCATCGCCGCGCTGGTCGGAGGCTTCGGACTGCAGACCTCGAAGTTCATCGTCCAGGGCGTGACCGCCATTGCGCCGGTGGCGGGCATGTTCGTGTTTGCAATCCTGTTCTTCGGCATCGTCACCGATGCGGGGATGCTGGACCCCATCATCAGCCGCATCCTCAAGACGGTGGGCAGCCGGCCTACCCGCATCGTGCCGGGCACGGCCCTGCTAGCGCTGCTGATCCACCTGGACGGCTCGGGCGCGGTGACCTTCCTGATCACCATCCCGGCCATGCTGCCGCTGTACAACCGGCTGGGCATCGACAAGCGCATCCTGGCCTGCGTGGCCTCGCTGGCGGCCGGGGTGAACTTCCTGCCCTGGACCGGGCCGATGATCCGCGCCTCGGCGGCGCTGCATATCCCGGTGTCGGACATCTTCAC
>JAFAMT010000477.1 GCA_019233085.1 Herbaspirillum sp. | reverse complement strand
CATGAGCCTGCTGCCCGATGGCGTGGTGATCATGGATGACGTGCTCTTCCTCGAATGGTGCAATCCTGCCGCCCAGCAACACCTGGGCCTGAAGCAGGAGCGCGACAAGGGCATGCGGGTGACCAACCTGATCCGCAATCCGGCCTTCATCGACTACATCATCCTGGGGCGTTACGAGCAGCCCCTGACCATGGCGCTGCATGAGCGCAAGCTGATCATCCAGATTATCCCCTTCGAGAATCGGCGCCAGATCCTGGTGACCCACGACGTAACCGAATCGGAACGTATCGACATGATGCGCCGTGACTTCGTGGCCAATGCCTCGCATGAACTGCGCACGCCACTGACGGTCATCAATGGCTTCCTGGAAATCGCCCTGGCCCAGCCCAACCTGGATGAGGCCACCCGTACCGCGCACCTGAAGCTGATGACCGAGCAGGGACAGCGCATGCAGAACCTGATCGACGATATGCTGACCTTGACGCGCCTGGAATCGATCGACTATCCCCTGCGTTCCGAGGTGCTGAAGGTGCGCCCGCTGCTGGAGCGCATCGCCGAGGAGGGGCGCGCCCTGTCGGGTGGCAAGCACGAGATCCGCCTGTTCGTCGATGGCCCCGACCTGAAAGGCAATGCCGATGAATTGCGCAGTGCCTTCACCAACCTGGTCACCAATGCCGTGCGCTATACGCCGGAGGGTGGCGTGATCACCCTGCGCTGGCAGAACGACGAGAAGGGCGCGTATTTTGCGGTGCAAGATACCGGCATCGGCATCAGTCCCGAACACATCTCGCGGCTCACCGAACGTTTCTACCGGGTCGACAAGAGCCGTTCGCGCGAGACCCAGGGCACCGGCCTGGGCCTGGCCATCGTGCGCCACGTGTTGTTGCGCCATCATGCCACCCTGGACATCGCCTCCGTGCCGGACCACGGCAGCACCTTCACGGTGCATTTCCCCAGCACCCAGACGATCGAGGATTTTGTCGCGCTGCACTAGAACGCGTCTCATGCCTATTGATGAAATGGGTTCTCAATGCGATGTGGAAAAAAGGATGCTGCGGCATCCTTTTTTCATGCCCGTTGCGACGCTGCGGCGTATAGTCGTGCAGGGAGATCGAAAACGCCAGCGACCAAAAGAATAAGAAAAAAATCGCGAGCGCAAGCCGTTACACACTAGGTACAAATACGAATACCTGATGCTCTGGCTTGTTGGCAACAATAGCGCTGCGAGAGTACCAGCCCCCGGCACCAGACAAGACCGAGGCAAGCACCCCGATCGACCCAGGCGTGGCCCGATGCGGGTGACGGGCCGCTCTCCGATAAACCGCCTTCGGCACCGCCCACGGGCATTTTCCTCCGAGAGAAAAACATGCGTTATTTTGCCAACATGAAGATAGGCCGTCGCCTGGCACTGGGCTTTGCCGTCATCCTGGCCGCTGCCAGCGTGGTGGTGGCCTTGTCGATCTGGCGCCTGGCCGGCATTGCCACGGCCACAGAGTCGATGATGCAGGTGCCGCTGAGCAAGGAGCGCCTGGTGTCGGACTGGTATCGCACCATCCACACCAGCGTGCGTCGTACCACGGCCATCGCCAAGAGCAGCGACCCCAGCCTGGCAGCCTTCTTCGCCGACGATGCGGCCAGCGCCTCGCGCATGTCCACCGAGCAGCAGAAGGCCATCGAGGCGCTGCTCGACAGCGATGCCGAGAAGGAGGTCTTCGCCCGCCTTTCCGCCGTGCGCAAGGACTACATCAAGTACCGTGATGCCATCACCAAGGCCAAGGCCGACGGCCAGGCCGAGGAGGCCGGCAAGATCCTGGCCGGCCCCTATGACGCGGCCGCCAAGGGCTACCTGGACCTGCTGCAGCAATTGCTTAACCTGCAACGCGCCGGCATCGACCAGATCGCCGCACACATCCAGGAGGTCTACCATCAAAGCCGCAACCTGATGCTGGCGCTGGCGGTGCTGCAGGTGGTGCTGGGGTGGCTGTTTGCGCGCAGCCTGGCGCGGGGTATCACGCGTCCGCTGGAACGGGCCGTCGGTGTGGCCGAAGCAGTGGCCGCGGGCGACCTGACCACGCGCATCGATCCGGTACTGGCCAGCCAGCGTGACGAGACCGGCAAGCTCATGCATGCCCTGCAGGCGATGACGGTCAACCTGGCGCGCATCGTCGGCCAGGTGCGCAGCGGCACAGATGCCATCGCGACTGCCTCCCGCGAGATCGCCACCGGCAACCTGGACCTGTCGGCCCGCACCGAGCGCCAGGCCGGTGCCCTGGAAGAAACCGCCTCGGCCATGGAAGAGCTGACCTCGACGGTGAGCCAGAACGCCGACAACGCACGCCAGGCCAACCAGCTGGCGGCGTCAGCCTCGGCGGTGGCGCAGCAGGGCGGGGAGGTGGTGGGGCAGGTGATTTCCACCATGGGTTCCATCAATGAATCCTCACGCAAGATCGTCGACATCATCAGCGTCATCGACGGCATTGCCTTCCAGACCAATATCCTGGCCCTGAACGCCGCCGTGGAAGCGGCGCGTGCCGGCGAGCAGGGCCGTGGCTTCGCCGTGGTGGCCTCCGAGGTGCGCTCGCTGGCGCAGCGCTCGGCCTCGGCCGCCAAGGAGATCAAGGGCCTCATCGATGATTCCGTGGCCAAGGTGGGCTCGGGCAGCGAACTGGTGGTGCGTGCCGGCAGCACCATGGATGAGGTGGTCACCAGCGTGCGCCACGTGGCCGACATCGTCGCCGAGATCACGGCCGCCAGTGGCGAGCAGAGCGATGGCATCAGCCAGGTCAACCTGGCCATCAACGACATGGACCAGACCACCCAGCAGAACGCCGCCCTGGTGGAGCAGGCAGCGGCCGCCGCCGAGGCCATGCAGGAGCAGGCCGCGCGCCTGTCGGAGGTAGTCAGCCAGTTCAAGTTGCAGGCCCAGGACCAGGCCAGCTTCGGCGCGGCCGCCCTGGCACAGGGCGGCTCGCTGGATATCACGCCGCCGCGTCCGGCCCTGCAACGCTGATTTCTTGCCCGCGCTGCGGGTCAGGATTCAAAAAAAAGCCCGCCATGAAGACGGGCAAATACTGGAACTTGATATTGGAATGATTTATATCATTTACGGCAATTTCTCTTACTGCTGCGCAGGTTCTCTGAAATAGATCCTGCGCGGCAGGCCCCACAGCAGCAGCGCCGCACCCAGCAGGCATTCCAGCGCTACCACATACAGGCCGATGGCGGCGCTGCCGGTCAGGTCGCGGATCTTGCCGACCATGTAGGGCGTGATGATGCCGCCCAGTTGTCCCACCGAATTGATCAGGGCGATACCGGCCGCAGCGGCCGCACCGGTCAGCACGCGCGGCGGCAGGATCCAGAACAGGCCGATGCCGGCGATGATGCCCGTGGCCGCCGCCGACAGCGCCACCACCAGGACCAGCGTGTTGCTGCCGAACCAGGCGCTGGCGGCATAGCCGATGGCGCCCATCAGCGCGCAGGCGGCCAGGTGCCAGCGGCGCTCGCCGGTACGGTCGGAGTTGCGGCCGATGACGATCATGCCCAGGCCCGCGCACAGGTAGGGCACCATGGAGATGAGGCCGATGATGAAGGTGTCATCGGTGCCAGCCGACTTGATCAGCTGCGGCATCCAGAACACCAGTCCATAGATGCCCGAGGCCAGCATCAGGTAGGTCAGCGACATGACGATGGTGGTCGGCTGCTTGATGGCCGCACCGAAGGAATGGGCCGCCTCGCTGCGCGGTTCGGCGGCGATGCGCTCTTCCAGCAGCTTCTTTTCTTCTGGCTTGAGCCAGCGCGCGTCCTGGATGCGGTCATCGATGACCAGGTAGCACACCACCCCCAGCACGATGGAAGGAATGCCTTCCAGCAGGAACAGCCACTGCCAGCCGTGCAGGGCGCTCACGCCATGGGTGAACTTCATGATGCCGCCCGAGATCGGTCCACCGATGATGCCGCACACGGCGATGGCCGCCATGAACAGCGAATTGATACGCCCCCGGCGCACCGACGGGAACCAGTTGGTAAAGAAGTACAGCGCCCCCGGCACGAAACCAGCCTCCAGGCTGCCAATCAGGAAGCGCAGCACATAGAAGCTGGTTTCGCTGGAGACGAACATCATGGCCGCCGAGGCGATGCCC
>JAFAMT010000392.1 GCA_019233085.1 Herbaspirillum sp. | reverse complement strand
AAGCGCGCCAAGGTCAAGTCGCGCGATGCGCTGCTGCAATTCGCCGCCCCTGCACCGCAGGAACTGCTGCAGCAGGCACAGGCCATCGCCGATGAGATCGACCTGGATTTCCTCTGGGAAGTGGCCGGCGAGGAAGAGTTCGGCTTCGTCGATCTCGCTGCCGAATACTTCGGCCATGCGCCGCTGCCGCCAGAGGCTGCGGGCCTGCTGCTGCGCCTGCATGGCGCGCCCATCTACTTCTACAAGAAGGGCCGTGGCCGCTACAAGGCCGCCCCGCAAGCCTCCTTGCAGGCCGCCCTGGCCGGCCTGGAAAAGAAGAAGCAGCAATTGCTGGCGCAAGCGGCCTACGTGGACGAGCTCAAGGCGCACAAGTTGCCCGAGGCCTTCCGCCCGATCGCGCTGCAACTGCTCTTCAAGCCCGACAAGAACGGCATCGAATACAAGGCCCTGGACGCCGCCGCCAAGGAAATGCAGACCACCCCGCAGCGCCTGATGCTGGCCGCCGGCGGCGTGGCCTCGCCCAAGGACTTGCACTATGCGCGCTTCCTCTACGAGTTCTTCCCGCGCGGCACCGGCTTTGCCGCCATCGACATCCCCACGCCGGTCACCGACCTGCCCATGGCCGATGTGCAAGCCTTCTCCATCGATGACGTCACCACCACCGAGATCGACGATGCGCTGTCGGTGACGCGACTGGCCGACGGCAAGCTGCGCGTGGGCATCCACATCGCCGCCCCGGGCCTGGCCATCAAGCGCGGCGACGCCATCGATGCGATCGCGCGTGCGCGCATGTCCACCGTCTACATGCCCGGCGAGAAGATCACCATGCTGCCCGACGAGCTGGTGGCGACCTATACGCTGGACGCCGGCGCTGCCCGCCCGGCGCTGTCCTTGTACGCCACGCTGGATCCGGCCAGCTGGGAAGTGCTCTCCACCGAGAGTCGCGCCGAGCTGGTGCCGATCGCCAGCAACCTGCGTCACAACGACCTCGACGACCTGGTCACCGAAGAGGCGCTGGCCCAGAACCTGGGCGAGTACGCGCACAAGGATGAGATCGCCCTGCTGTGGCAGTGGGTGCAAGTGCTGGAACAGGGCCGCATGGCCAAGCGCGAGAGCTTCGGCCTGCGTCCGGAGCAGAACAATCGCGTCGACTTCAACTTCTACGTCGAGGATGACGTGGTCAGCATCGTGCGCCGCCGTCGTGGCGCGCCGCTGGACAAGATCGTGGCCGAGCTGATGATCTTCGCCAACAGTACCTGGGGCAAGCTCATGGCCGATCATGGCGTGCCCGGCATCTACCGTGCCCAGGGCGGCGGCGCCGGCGGCTGGGCCGCCAAGATGCAGGTACGCATGGTCACCCACGCCGCGCCCCACCAGGGCCTGGGCGTGGACCAGTATGCCTGGAGCACATCGCCACTGCGCCGCTACACCGACCTGGTCAACCAGTGGCAGATCCTGGCCTGTATCGAACACGGCGTGACCGCGCCGCTGGTGGCCCCCTTCAAGCCGCGGGATGCGGACCTGTTCGCCATCGTCTCCGGTTTCGATGCGGCCTACTCCGGTTATGCCGACTTCCAGTCCACCATGGAGCGTTACTGGTGCCTGCGCTGGCTGGCCCAGGAAAACGCCCGCGTCGTGGAGGCGGTCGTGCTCAAGGACGAGATCCTGCGCCTGGTCGACATCCCGCTGGTGTTGCGCATGCCGGGCCTGCCGCAACTGGCGCGTGGCCTGCAGGTCAAGCTGGACCTGCTGCGCTGGGACGAAGTCGATCTCAGCGTCGAGGCGCGCCTGCTGGAAGTGCCGGCCGCAGCGGCCCAGGCCATGGCCAGTGACCTCGGCGAGGACGACGAGGGCGACGAGGAGTTGCTCGAAGGCATGGCGGCCCTGGGCGAGCAGGCCGAGGACGCTAATGCCGCCGATGCCGACGCTGCCGACCAGGAGCCAGGCGAGGCCACCTCCAGCGAAGCGTCCGACGAAAACCCGCCCGCCGAAGCGGCGCAATGAGGCAGGCCTGGCGTAGAATTGGCGCTTTGAACCTGCCCCTGCTTCCTTGCCTGCTGTGAATCTGTTTGCCCAACATCGTCTGCTGAGCGTGGCGCTCGGTATTTCGCTGCTGGTGCATGGCGTGCTGCTCGCCGTGCATTTCGCCGCGCCTGATGCCTTCCGCCTCAAGCCTTCCGACCCGGAACTGGAAGTCATCCTGGTCAACGCCAAGCACGACAGGAAGCCGGTCAATGCCGAGGCCCTGGCGCAGGCCAACCTGGATGGCGGCGGCAACGCCGACCAGGGCCGCGCCAAGTCGCCGCTGCCGGACATGAAGCGGCTGGATGACGGCGACAGCGTCAAGGCCACCCAGCGTCGCGTGGCCGAGCTGGAGCAACAGCAGCGCAGGATGCTGGCCCAGCTGCAGCAGTCGCCGCAGCAGGTGGTCAGCAGCGAGCAGCAGAAGGTGACCGAGGCGCCGCAGCTCAATGCGCGCGACATGATCGAGACCGCGCGTGCAATGGCGCGCATGGAAGCCGAAGTCGCCAAGAACATCGAGCAATACAACAAGCGCCCCAAGAAGACCCAGATCACGCCCAGCACCCGGGAAGTGGGCTACGCACAGTACTACAAGACCCTGCAGGACAAGATCGAGAAGGTCGGCACCCTGAACTTCCCGACCCGCGATGGCAAGAAGCTCTATGGCGAACTGCTGGTGGTCATCCCGGTCTTCCAGGATGGCACCATCTACGAGCGCGATGGCGGCGTGGTGGTCAAGTCCAGTTCCGGCAACGCGGCGCTGGACCAGGCGGCGGTGGCCATCGTGCGGCGCTCGGCGCCGTTCGGCCGCTTCCCCGAGAACATGCGCACCAGCGGTAAGGACGATGTGTGGGAAATCATCACGCGCTTCCGCTTCACGCGTGACCAGGGCCTGCAGGCGCAACTGGGAGCTGGCTGAGGCCCCAGCGCCCAGCCGGGATCGACAACGGACACAGACAAGAACGGAACAGGCGGATCAATATGGATGCATACGTCGTCATCGGCAATCCCATCGCTCACAGCAAATCCCCCGAGATCCACGCGCAGTTCGCCGCCCAGACCAGCCAGGTGCTGAGCTATGAGCGCCTGCTGGCGCCGCTGCATGGCTTCAAGGCGGCGGTGCAGGTGTTCCAGCGGCGCGGCGGGCGCGGCGCCAATGTCACCGTCCCCTTCAAGCTGGAAGCCCATGCCCTGGCCGACCGGCTGTCCGAGCGCGCGCGCCTGGCCGGTGCGGTCAACACGCTCAAGTTCGAGGACGGCAGGATCTTCGGCGACAACACCGATGGCGCCGGCCTGGTCACCGATATCACGGTCAATGCCGGCCAGGCCCTGGCGGGTCGCCGCATCCTGCTGCTGGGCGCCGGCGGCGCCTCGCGTGGGGCGCTGCTGCCGCTGCTGCAACAGCAGCCGGCCGACCTGGTGATCGCCAACCGCACCCAGTCCCGCGCCGCCGAGCTGGCCGCGCAATTCGTCGAGTACGGTCCGGTGCGCAGTGCCGCCTATGCCGAGCTCGATGGCGTCTTCGATCTCATCGTCAATGCCACCTCGGCCAGCCTGTCGGACGACCTGCCACCGTTGCCGCTGTCGGTCTATGGCCGCCAGACGCTGGCCTACGACATGATGTACGGCCGTCAGCCTACCGTCTTCATGCAGAGCGCCCAGCAGCATGGCGCCCAGGTGCGCGACGGCCTGGGCATGCTGGTCGAGCAGGCCGCCGAAGCCTTCCACCTGTGGCGCGGTGTGCGTCCGGCCACCGCCGAGGTCTTTGCCAGCCTGCGCCAGCAACTGGCCCAGTGAGCCGCGCGTCGACCGAACAAGAACAGGCACATGAAATCGTTACGCAAGCTGCTCTTCTGGATCATCGTCCTGCCCCTCGCCCTGGTGCTGCTGTTGCAGGTCTACTTCTTCCTGCAGATCTGGTGGTGGAAGGATCACAACCCCGAGTCCACCAGCTTCATGCGGCAACAGCTGTCGCTGCTGCGCGAGAAGGACCCCAATGCACAGCTGCAATTCCGCTGGGTGCCGTATGCGCGCATCTCCAACAATCTCAAGCGCGCCATCATCGCCTCGGAGGATTCCAATTTCTCCGAGCATGACGGCGTCGACTGGGATGCCCTGCAAAAGGCCTACGAAAAGAACGAGAAGAAGGGCCGGGTGGTGGCCGGTGGCTCCACCATCACCCAGCAGCTGGCCAAGAACCTGTTCCTCTCGGGCGAACGCAGCTACCTGCGCAAGGGCCAGGAGTTCGTGATCACCTACATGCTGGAGTTCGTGCTGGACAAGCAGCGCATCTTCGAGATCTACCTCAACGTGGTGGAGTGGGGCAATGGCGTCTTCGGCGCCGAGGCCGCAGCCCAGCACTATTACCGCATTCCGGCCGCCAGCCTGGGGGCGGAACAGGCGGCGCGGCTGGCGGTGATGCTGCCGCGCCCGCGCTACTACGACCGCAACCGTGGCTCCGGTTACCTGGCTGCGCGCACCAGCCTGATCCTGCGCCGCATGAACGCGGCTACGCTGCCACCGGCTCACAAATAGGGTCTCGCATGACCGGCGTGTGACAGTGCGCCCGGCCTGCCGCCGGCACGCCACGGCACTGCATGCAGCCCCGTGTCGTGCTTGCCTGGGGACAGGCGAGAACGTACACTTGCGCACGTTTCGCGCCTGCTCGCCGACCTGCCGTGCTGCAGCCGCCTTCCCCCTTCCATCGCGTCCGGAGCCAGCGTAAGCCCATGATCAATGTATTCGTGTTGCAAAACGGCCGCCTCAGCCAGGTCAACATCGACAGCCGTACCGACCTGGAACAGGTCGCGCCGGTCTGGGTTGACCTGACCGAGCCGAACGACGAAGAGCGCGCCTGGGTCAAGAGCATCTACGGCGTGACCCTGCCCGACGAGGACGAATTCAGCGACATCGAAGCCTCGGCCCGCTACTTCGAGGCCGAGAATGGCGACCTGCACCTGCGCACCGATTTCCTCTTCGAAGGCGAAGATGCCTCGCCCTCGACCATGACGGTGGCTTTTATCCTGGCTCGCAACATCCTCTTCTCGGTGCATGCGGAGGACCTGCCGGTGTTCCGCCTGGTACGCATGCGTGCGCGCTCGCGGCCCGGTTCCATCGGCGACTATCGCGACGTGCTGCTGGACCTCTACGAGACCGATGCCGAATATTCCGCCGATGCGCTCGAAGGCATCTACCAGAAGCTCGAAGCGGTCAGCACCAGCGTGCTCAAGAAGAGCCTCTCCGACCAGGCCGCTGCCGAAGTGCTCAACACCATCGCCCACGAAGAAGACCTGAACGGTCGCATCCGCCGCAACATGATGGATACGCGACGCGCGGTCAGCTTCCTGATGCGTGGTCGCCTGCTGAACTCGGACCAGTTCGAGGATGCCCGCCAGATCCTGCGCGACATCGAATCCCTGGATGGCCACACCGCCTTCCTGTTCGACAAGATCAACTTCCTGATGGACGCCACGGTCGGCTTCATCAACATCAACCAGAACAAGATCATCAAGATCTTCTCGGTGGCTTCGGTGGCCTTCCTGCCGCCGACCCTGATCGCCAGCATCTACGGCATGAACTTCAAGGTCATGCCGGAGCTAGACTGGGCGGTCGGCTATCCGCTGGCCATCGTGATGATGATCGGGTCGGCCATCGCGCCGTTCTGGTACTTCCGTCGGCGCGGCTGGCTGAACTGACGCCGCCGGGCGGCCTGTCTGCTGACGACGACGTCACCCCTTTTCCGACACACATTCCCGGGCTTGGCCGATATCGCGCGCCGGATTTGCGCGGCAGGCTAAGTGCATCGCACATCGTGCAGAGGAGAACACCATGTCCGTCCGACATCACTACATTTCGCTGGCTGTGGTCAGTGCCAGTTTCGCCATCCTGCTGATCGGCTGTGCCAGTCCGCAACCGCAGGCCGGCGCCGCGCCGCAGTCGCAGAACTACGGGCGGGTCTCGTCCTATAGCGGCAGCGGCGTGGTCGAGTCCGTCGAAGTGACCCACAAGGAGAGCAACGGCGTAGCCGGCACCGTGGTGGGCGGTGTCGCCGGCGGGTTGGTGGGCAATGCCATCGGCGGCGGCACAGGACGCGTGCTGGCGACCGTCGCAGGCGCCGCCGGCGGCGCCTATGCCGGCAACCAGATCCAGCGCAACAGCGCCCAGGCACACCAGGTCTACAACATCCGTGTGCGCATGGATGATGGCTCGCTGCAGAGCTTCGCCCAGGAAGACAACACCGACTTCCGGGTGGGCGACCGGGTGCGGCTGGATAATGGGCGGCTCTCGCGCGATTAATGTCGCGTGAGCAGACCCGATGAAAAAATCCCCGCGCGGGCGATTTTGCTTAAGTTCTCTTCAATCCATTTGAAACCGTTCGGACTGAGTAGGCCCTTTAGGGCCGTATCGAAGGCGCACTTGAGCCTGGTGCGCAGGTGAGCCTTCGATACGCGGCTACGCCGCTACTCAGGACGAACGGTCAGCGATGGCGCAAGCAAAGTCGAAGCAGGCTTCGGGGCTGGCAACAAGCTTAACTGAACTGCATTACCGCGCAGGCGGGGATTTGTCATTCTGCTGCCCGCCTGTCAGGCCGGGTAGAGCGCGCCCAGCACGCGCGGGCCGCGCGCTCCCGTCACCGCCGGCAGGTTGCCGGGCAGGCCCAGGTCGAAGCGCCGGGCCAGCCAGGCGAAGGCCAGCGCCTCCACATGCTGGGGCGCCACGCCCAGCACGGCGGTGGACTGTACGGTGGCACGTCCCTGCAATAGCTGGCGCAGCAGGTGCATGAGGAAAGCATTCTCGGCGCCCCCGCCACAGACGTAGACCTGGGACGCATCAGCGGCATGGCCGACGATGGCGTCGGCGATGGTGCTGGCGGTGAGCATGGCCAGCGTGGCCTGCACATCGGCCGGCGCCACCGGCTCGCCAGAGCGCAGCAGGGCCGCTTCCAGCCAGTCCAGGTGGAACAGGTCGCGGCCCGAGCTCTTGGGCGGCGCCAGCCGGAAGAAGGCCTCGTCGCGCAACTGTGCCAGCAGTCCCGCATGGACCTGTCCCGAGGCGCCCCAGTCGCCATTGGCGTCATAGCTGCGTTGCTGGTGCAGGTGGATCCAGCCATCCATGAGCGCATTGCCGGGGCCGGTATCGAAGCCATAGGCGCCTTCCTCGCCGGCGGGCAGGATGCTGACATTGGCGATGCCACCGATATTGACCACCACCCGCGATTGCGCGGCATCACCGAAGATGGCGCGGTGGAAAGCCGGCACCAGCGGCGCACCCTGGCCACCGGCGGCCACATCGCGGCTGCGGAAGTCGGCCACCACAGCGATGCCGCTCAACTCGGCCAGCAGGGCCGGGTTGTTGGTCTGCCGGGTGAAGCCCAGCTCGGGACGGTGCCGTATGGTCTGCCCATGCACACCCACCATGCGGATATCGGCCGCGCTCTTGCCTGCCTGCAGCAGCAATTGCGCCACGCAGTCGGCGTAATGCACGGCCAGTGCATTGGCGGCCATGGCCTCGCGTTCGATCTCGTTGGGACCGGCTGCCTGCAAGGCCATCAGGTCGGCGCGCAAATGGTCGGGGAAGGGCACGTAGGCTGCCGCCAGGGTCGCCGAGATGGCCTGGCCATCGAATGCGGCCAGGACGCCATCGACGCCATCCAGGCTGGTGCCTGACATCAGGCCGATATAGAGAGGGGTTTGTGCAGTCATGACGGGCCTGGAAACAAGAAGGGCGGTCGCCGATTCTACAGCGACCGCCCTCCGACTGGTGCGAACAGCTATTACCTGGCGGCCAGCTTGACGTCGGCCGCGCCAGGCACGCGCAGCATCGCCATGCGGTGCTGCATGTCGTCAGCCACCGCACGGAAGCGCTGCATCTGCGGGCCGGTCAGCGCCTGGTTGTTGGGCACATCGACCGACAGCGGATTGCGCGGCTGGTTGTTGACGCGGAACTCGTAATGCAGGTGCGGGCCGGTGGCCCAGCCGGTCATGCCGACGAAGCCGATCACGTCATTCTGGCTGACCTTCATGCCCTTCCTGATGTTGGGCGCAAAGCGGCTCATGTGGCCGTAGGCAGTGGAATAACCGCTCCAGTGCTTGATGACGACGATGTTGCCATAGCCGTTCTGCTGGCCGACGAAATCGACCACGCCATCGGCAGCCGCATGGATGGGCGTGCCGGTGGCGGCGGCGAAGTCCACGCCGGTGTGCTGCTTCCACTTGCCCAGGATGGGGTGCAGGCGCATCGAGAAGCCGGAGGAAATCCGGGTGAAGGCCAGTGGCGACTTCAGGAAGGCCTTCTTGAGCGACTTGCCATCGAAGGCGTAGTAGCCGCCACCGCCGGTCTTGCTGGCCGGATCGCTGAACCAGACCGCCTGGTAACGGTTGCCGGCATTGTCGAATTCGCCGGCCAGCACGCGACCGGTGCGCACCAGGTCACCGTTCTGCCAGAAGGTCTCGTAGACCACGTTGAAGCGGTCGCCACGGCGCAGGTCGGCGGCGAAGTTGATGTTGGTGGCGAACATGTCCACCAGCTGCAGGGCCACGCCATCGGGGATCTGGGCCGCATCGGTGGCCGCGAAGAGCGAGGAGAAGATGGTGCCGGCGCGCATTTCCACGCGGCGTTCCAGCACGGCCGGCTGGGCATCGGCGGTGAGCTTGCCGTTCTGGCGCGAGATCACCAGGTTGCGCGGCGTATCGCTGCCGTCGTCGAGGGTGGCCGAGAGCTTGACCAGTTCGCCGTTGTCGTCGGTCTGCGCCACCACGCGCTTGCCGGCACGCAACTGCATCACCGAGCGGGCCAGGGTGTCGGACTTGATGAAGGAGGCGGCCTCGTCGTCATCCACGCCCAGGCGATTGAGCAGGGTGGCCAGCGTGTCGCCGCTGCGTACCTTCTCTTCATTGACGTAGTACTGCGAACTCTCTTCCAGCGCGCTGATCTGCTGTTGCAGGTCTGGCAAGGCCAGGTCCTTGGAGATCGGATTGACCGGGGCATCCTTCATGTCGGGCTCGGCCGGTGCAAAGCCGGCGGCGCCAATGGTGAAGGCGGCCAGGAACAGGGCACTGGCACCCATGATGCGGGTCTTGGGCGAGGAGGCGGCGACTTTGTGGTGGCAGGACTGCAACGCGGTGAAGCACTGGGAGGCGACGTGCTTGAGTTTATCTTGTGGGAACATGCAATACGAATACGTTAAAATCGACGTTTTCCGTGGCGGATGGCGGCTGCTGAAGCAATTCGGCGTTACCTGTCCCCCCGCCGTGTTGCGTCCGCGTAACATTCGCACGGTGTGAATGGATTTTCCTGCTGGTGAGCTTCTGAGGCCGCGTCCTGGCGCTCAGCAGAAAAAACGAAAGTCGGAATTATAGCAACACGATTTCGCGGTCCTGTCCTACAAATGCCAATTTTTTAGTTATATCGATGAACGCAGACCAGTCCACCCAGAACGCCCCCTCCCAGCTGCCCCTTTCCGACCAGGTCCAGGAGGCCATGGCCATTGCCAAGCGCGGCGTCGATGAGCTGCTCATCGAGAGCGAATTCGCCCAGAAGCTGGCGCGCGCCGAGAAAAGCGGCCAGCCGCTGCGCATCAAGCTGGGACTGGACCCGACCGCACCTGACCTGCACCTGGGCCATACGGTGGTCCTGAACAAGATGCGCCAGCTGCAGAACCTGGGCCACCAGGTGATCTTCCTGATCGGTGACTTCACCTCCATGATCGGCGACCCGTCCGGCCGCAACGCCACCCGCCCGCCGCTGTCGCGCGAGCAGATCGAGATCAACGCCAAGACCTATTTCGCCCAGGCCAGCCTGGTGCTGGACCCGGCCAGGACAGAGATCCGCTACAACTCCGAATGGTGCGATGCCCTGGGCAGCCGCGGCATGATCCAGCTGGCCTCGCGCTACACGGTGGCGCGCATGATGGAGCGCGATGACTTCACCAAGCGCTTCAAGGAAGGCACGCCCATCTCGGTGCACGAATTCCTCTATCCGCTGATGCAGGGCTACGACTCGGTGGCCCTGAAGTCCGACCTGGAACTGGGCGGCACCGACCAGAAGTTCAACCTGCTGGTGGGCCGTGAACTGCAGAAGGATTTCGGCCAGGAGCCGCAGTGCATCCTGACCATGCCGCTGCTGGAAGGCCTGGACGGCGTGGAGAAGATGTCCAAGTCCAAGGGCAACTACATCGGCATCACCGAACCGGCCAACACCATGTTCGCCAAGGTGATGAGCATTTCCGACGTGATGATGTGGCGCTACTACGACCTGCTGTCGTTCCGCTCCATCGCCGAGATCGCCGCCTTCAAGGCCGACGTCGAGGCTGGCAAGAATCCGCGCGACATCAAGGTCGCCCTGGCCCAGGAAATCGTGGCCCGCTTCCACTCGCAGCAAGCCGCCGAGGATGCCCTGGCCGACTTCGTGAATCGCTCCAAGGGCGGCATCCCCGACGACATTCCTGAAGTCTCGCTGTCGGGCGCCCCGCTGGGCATCGGCCAGTTGTTGAAGCAGGCCAACCTGTGTGCCTCCACCTCGGAAGCGCTGCGCATGGTGGAGCAGGGCGGCGTGCGCATCGATGGCACTGTCATCAGTGACAAGGGTCTGAAGGTCGAGGCCGGTCAATGCGTGGTGCAGGTGGGCAAGCGCAAGTTCGCCCGCGTCACCCTGGCGTAAGCAGGATCGCGCATGATTGCCCTGTTGCAGCGGGTCAGCCAGGCCGCGGTGGTGGTCGATGGCCAGACGCTGGGTGCCATCGATAGCGGACTGATGGTGCTGGTCTGCGCCGAGCGCAATGACACCGATGCCGAGGCTGATGCCTTACTGAAGAAACTGCTGGCCTACCGGGTCTTTGCCGATGAGGCCGGCAAGATGAATCACAGTGTTGCCGATGTGCAAGGCGGCTTGTTGCTGATCCCGCAGTTCACGCTGGCGGCCGATACCAATTCCGGCACGCGGCCCTCCTTTACACCGGCGGCGGCTCCCGAGCTGGGCCGTGCGCTCTTCGAACGCTTCGTCGACCAGGCGCGTGCGCGGCATGGCGCGGACAAGGTCGGCACCGGCCGCTTCGGTGCCGACATGAAGGTCTCGCTCACCAACGACGGACCGGTTACATTGTGGTTGCAGGTCAAGCCCAAGGCGCCCGCTGTCGCTGTATAAGATAAGCTGAATCGGGATTGGATGTCCGGCAACCCCTGGCATTGAAGCAGGACCGGGCGTCCCCAACTGGATTGGCAATAGCGTGTTGAATGTGGCCTTACTTTAGGAGGTGATATGAAATTCTGGAGCGATTCTTTCAAGGACGGCGCCCTGATCCCCGGTGAATTCGCTTTCGCCGTGATCGATCCCAAGACCCACGTCGCATTGTCGGCCAATCGCAATCCGCATGTCGCCTGGAGCGACTTGCCTGCCGGCACCCGTTCGCTGGTGCTGGTGGTGCATGACCCGGACGTGCCCTCGCGCGGCGACGACGTCAACCAGGAAGGCAAGACCGTGCCGCTGGACCTGCCCCGGGTGGATTTCTATCACTGGACCCTGGTCGATATCCCGGCCACGGTCAAAGAGATCAAGGCCGGCCAGTTCAGCCACGGCGTGACCGCGCGCGGCAAGCCCGGGCCGGCCGTGCTGGGTGAGCTGGGCGAGTTGATGCCGGGTGCGCGCCAGGGCATCAACGACTACACCGGCTGGTTCGCCGGCGACGGCGACATGCGCGGCGACTACTTCGGCTACGACGGCCCCTGCCCGCCGTGGAACGATGCACTGGTGCATCGCTACGTCTTCACCCTCTATGCGCTGGACGTGGAGCAGTTACCGGTCACCGGCTCCCTGGAAGGCTCGGTGGTCCTGACCGCGCTGCGCGACCATGTCCTGGAGCAGGCCTCGTTCACCGGCCTGTACACGCTCAACCCCAACGCCGTAGCGCGTAGCTGATTCGATCCATCCGCATGACCGATATCCTCCTGATCCGCCACGGCGAAACCGACTGGAACGTGGACAAGCGCCTGCAAGGCCACATCGACATCCCGCTGAACGAGGCGGGCCAGCGCCAGGTCAGGGCGCTGGGCGAGGCGCTGGCGGGGGAGGGCATCGAGGCCGTCTTTGCCAGCGACCTGCAGCGCGCCCATGCCACCGCCCAGGCGGTAGCCGAGCTGGCCGGGCTGGCGGTACAGACCGATGCCGGCCTGCGCGAACGGTGCTATGGCGCCTTCGAGGGTCTGCGTCATGTCGATATCCAAGCCCGCTATCCCGAGGCCTATCGGGTCTGGAAGGCGCGCGAGCCGGACGCCCGCTATCCGGCCGGCGAGCGCATCGCCGAGACCATGCGCGAATTCTACGAGCGCTCGGTGCGGGCGGTGGAACGCATCTTGGCTGCAGGCAAGTATCGCAAGATCGCCATCGTCACCCATGGTGGCGTGCTGGAGTGCCTGCATCACTGGGCCAGCGACAACCATTTCACCCAGCCGCGCAGCTTCGATATCTTCAATGCCAGCGTCAACCGCCTGCACTGGGACGGCCGACGGGTGCACATCCGCTCATGGGGTGAGATCGGGCATCTCGATCGTGAGACGCTGGACGAGGTGGATCGCTGAGCCAGGCGCGGTCTTGTTTCCTGGTGGCAGCATCTGTTGGCATGCGCGCAACAATTGATGCTGCCCAATAAATAATCAGCGGCAAAGATGTAACCGCGCCCGATTCTTGTTGGGCGCGCCCCGCAATCGCGCTAAAATAGCGCCCTTCCCCAAATCTCCCCCTGATCCACGTCGTGAACATTGGGCCTTATTCCCTGCGCAACAACGTGTTCGTCGCCCCCATGGCGGGTGTGACCGACCGTCCGTTCCGCCAGTTGTGCAAGCAACTGGGGGCAGGGTATGCCGTCTCCGAGATGGCCGCGTCCGACCCGCGCCTGTGGCACAGCGAGAAGACCTCGCGCCGCATCAACCACGATGGCGAGATGGAACCCAAGGCGGTGCAGATCGCCGGGGCCGATCCCGCCATGCTGGCCGATTGTGCGAAATACAACGTCGAGCGCGGCGCCCAGATCATCGACATCAACATGGGCTGCCCGGTCAAGAAGGTCTGCAACAGCTGGTGCGGTTCGGCCCTGCTGCAGGACGAAGACCTTGTGGCGCGCATCCTCGATGCGGTAGTGTCGGCGGTGGACGTGCCGGTGACCCTGAAGTTTCGCACCGGCTGGGACCGCGCCAACAAGAACGCCCTGAAGATCGCCGCCCGCGCCCAGGCCGCCGGTATCGCCATGCTCACGCTGCACGGCCGTACCCGCGCCGACGGTTACAGCGGTGAGGCCGAGTATGAGACCATCGCCGCCGTCAAGGCCGCGGTGACGATTCCCGTGGTGGCCAATGGCGACATCACCTCCCCGGACAAGGCGCGCGAGGTATTGCGCATCACCGGTGCCGATGCCGTCATGGTCGGCCGTGCCGCCCAGGGACGGCCATGGATCTTCCGCGAGATCGACCATTTCCTGCGCACCGGCACTTACCTGCCGGCGCCGCTGGTCACCGAGGCCGAGCAGTTGATGGACGAGCACCTGCAAGCCCACTACGCGTTCTATGGCGATTACCTGGGCGTGCGCACGGCGCGCAAGCATATCGGCTGGTATGTGCGTGACCTGCCGGGTGGCGAGGATTTCCGCCGCCGCATGAATCGCATCGAGGATTGCGGCCAGCAACTGCAGGCGGTCAGGCAATTCTTCGCCGACCAGGCGGCCTATGGCGAACGGCTGCAGGTCGGCCTGGCCGAGGCAGTGCCTCTGGCGGCCTGAACAGCAGGACGGCAAGTCAGCACGACAGCAATCGGATGCGCCCCGGCGCAATTGATCAACAACACGGCATGGCCACGCAAGAAGAGCGCAAAGGGGAAAACAGCGCACTCGCGGTGACGTGGCCAGGCCGATAAAAACAGAAGCAGCAGAGCAATGAGCAAAGAAAGTATTGAGGATGTCGTCAAGAAGAGCCTGGAAAAGTATTTCCGGGACCTCGGTGAACAGCTCCCCACCAATGTCTACGACATGGTGCTGGTGACGGTCGAAAAGCCGGTCTTCGAGACCGTGATGGCGCGCGCCGAGGGCAATCAGTCCCAGGCCGCCGAGATCCTCGGCATCAACCGCAACACGCTGCGCAAGAAACTCCAGCAGCACGGCCTGCTGTAGGGCACGCGCACGCCGTCCGGGCCGCAAGGCCGGGGTGGCGCGGGTCCCCACAGCTTCCTTTCCACGGTTTTCAGGTTTCCCTTCCTTTACCAGTCTTGCCTACCATGATCAAACAAGCACTCATTTCCGTATCCGACAAGGCAGGCGTGCTCGAATTCGCGCGCGCGCTGTCCGCCATGGGCGTCAACATCCTGTCCACCGGTGGCACTGCCAAGCTGCTGGCCGACAACGGCGTCCCGGTCACCGAGGTGGCCGACTACACGGGCTTCCCGGAAATGCTGGATGGGCGCGTTAAGACGCTGCATCCCAAGGTGCATGGTGGCATCCTGGCCCGTCGCGATTTCCCAGAGCACGTCGCCGCGCTCGACCAGCACGGCATCCCGACCATCGACATGGTGGTGGTGAACCTGTACCCGTTCCAGCAGACGGTGGCCAAGGAAGAGTGCTCCCTGGAAGACGCCATCGAGAACATCGACATCGGCGGCCCGGCCATGCTGCGTTCCTCGGCCAAGAACCACAAGGACGTCATCGTCATCTGCGATCCGACCGACTACGAGGGTGTGCTGGCCGAACTGAAGTCCGGCGGTGACCTGCCCTACGAAAAGCGCTTCGCGCTGGCCAAGAAGGTCTTTGCCCACACTGCGCAATATGACGGCGCCATCACCAACTACTTCACCGCCCTGGGTGAAGACAAGCAACACGCCACCCGCAGCGCCTATCCGGCCACGCTGAACCTGCACTTCGAAAAGGTGCAGGACATGCGCTACGGCGAGAACCCGCACCAGAGCGCCGCCTTCTACCGCGACATCAAGAAGGTCGACGGCGCCCTGGCCAACTATACCCAGCTGCAGGGCAAGGAACTGTCCTTCAACAACATCGCCGATGCCGATGCAGCGTGGGAATGCGTCAAGAGCTTCGACCCCGCCACGGAAGCGGCCTGCGTCATCATCAAGCACGCCAACCCCTGCGGCGTGGCCATCGGCGCCAACCCGCTGGAAGCCTATAGCAAGGCCCTGCAGACCGACCCGACCTCGGCCTTCGGCGGCATCATCGCCTTCAACCGCGAAGTGGATGCCGCTGCCGCAGAAGCGGTGGCCAAGCAGTTCCTGGAAGTGTTGATCGCGCCGTCCTTCAGCGCCCAAGCCAAGCAGATCTTCGCGGCCAAGCAGAACGTGCGCCTGCTGGAAATTCCGCTGGGTGGCGGCCTGAACGGCTACGACTTCAAGCGCGTCGGCGGCGGCCTGCTGGTGCAGTCGCCGGATGCCAAGAACGTGCTGCTGGCCGATGTG
>JAFAMT010000133.1 GCA_019233085.1 Herbaspirillum sp. | reverse complement strand
GCCGTGGCGGCGATGCTGGCCTTCATCCCGCTGACCCATTCCAGCTTCTGGGGCCCGCTGGCCTATGTGCTCATCGGTGGTGTCGGCGTAGGTACCCTGCTGACCCTGCTGTTCCTGCCGGCGCTGTATTCCTTGTGGTTCAAGGTGCGCAAGCCGGTCGCTGCCGCCCCTCACCTGCAGGCTGTCCAACTCAAGGAGTTCGCATGAACCTCATCAAACACCTGGGCGCAGCGTCTGTGCTGGCGACCCTGCTGGCCGGTTGCTCGCTGGCCCCCACCTATGAACGCCCGGCCCTGCCGGTGCAGACCCAGTGGCCGGAGCAGCTGGCGACCACGCCCACCGAAGCGGCTGATGACACCCCTGCTGCCAGCCTGCCGTGGCAAGAGTTCTTCCGCGACCCGTCGCTGCGCCAACTCATCGCCCTGGCACTGGAACATAACCGCGACTTGCGTGTGGCTGCCCTGAACATCGAGCGGGCCCGTTCGTTGTACCAGGTGCAGTCGGCGGACCGCCTGCCCACGCTGAACCTGGGCGCCTCTGGCGCCCGCCAGCAAACACCCGACGACGTCGCCCCGGCCGGCAAGGGTGGCCTGACCACCGCCTACAACGTCGGCCTGGGGGTGACTGCCTTCGAGCTGGATCTGTTCGGTCGGGTGCGCAACCTCAGCGGCGCTGCCCTGGAGCGTTTCAACGCCACCGAGGAAGCACGCAAGACCGCGCAGATCAGCGTGGTGGCCCAGGTCGCCTACAGCTATGAGGCCCTGGTGGCCGACGAGCGCCTGCTGGCCCTGGCCCGCCAGACGCTGGACAGCCGCAGCGCCTCGCACCAGCGACAGATCAGCCTGCGCGACATGGGCGCCAGTTCCGACTACGACCTGCGCCAGTCCGATTCGCTGCTGGAAGCCGCCCGCATTGCCGTGCTGCAGGCGCAGCGCCAGCGCGCTCTGGATGAGAATGCCCTGACCCTGCTGCTGGGCCAGCCGGTGCCGGCGGCGCTGCTGCCCGGCCCCGACACCTCCTGGAGCGCCAGCGTGATGGCCGAACTGCCGGCTGGCCTGCCCTCGGACCTGTTGACGGCGCGCCCCGACATCGCCCAGCAGGAAGCCCTGCTGCGCGCGGCCAACGCCAACATCGGCGTGGCCCGGGCGGCCTTCTTCCCGCGCATCAGCCTGACCGGCAGCTTCGGTTCGGCCAGCGATGCCTTGAACGGTCTGTTCGAATCCGGCAGCCGGGCATGGAGCTTCCTGCCCTCGATCAGCCTGCCCATTTTTGATGGTGGCCGTAATCGCGCCAATCTCGGTGTGGCCAAGGCTGATCGTGACATCGCCGTGGCCCAGTACGAGAAGACGATTCAAGTGGCCTTCCGCGAAGTGGCCGATGCCCTGGCCGGCCGCGCCACATTGGACGCCGAACTGCGCGCGGTGCAAGCCCAGGAACGCGCCGAGCAGCAGCGCCACGACCTGGCCAAGCTGCGCTATGACAGCGGCGAAGCCAGCTACCTCGACTACCTCGACGCCCAGCGGGCCTGGTTTGCCACCCAGCAGCAGACCATCCGCACCGGCCTGGCCGAAGTGCAGAACCGTATTGCGCTGTACAAGGCCCTGGGCGGTGGCTGGAAAGATCCGATGCCGACGCCCGGCGACCAGATCGCGCGCAAGGACTGAAGCTCACTGTGGAGTACCGCTGCCTGTGGAGGGGAGCGGTTTTTGTCCTGACCAGGCCTGGCCTGATCAGGACTTTTTTTATGGGCGGGCGCCGGTCAGGCCGGCCTGGGCAGGGGAGCGCTGCAGCAACAGCTTGACGGTGTGCTCGGCGTTGCCGACGATGGTATCGACCAAAGCCTTGTCGTCGGCCATGTGCGCCAGTGATACCGCGCCGACGATGACGGAGACGATCGATTCGGCCAGGCCCATGAAGTCCTCGTAATCCAGCCGCATCAAGTGGGCCGCGAACATCTTGACGAAGCGCGAATAGCCCGCCGTGACGACTTCCTTGACTTGCGGGTCGGCATGACCCAGTTCGGTAGACAGGTTGGCCAGCGGGCAGAGCAGGCGGTTGTCCTCGCTCTGGTGCTGGCGCAGGTAGTGGAAGACGATCAGTTCAATGGCCTCGCGCGGCGGCTTGCCGCGGGTGAGCTCGTCCAGATTGGCGACGATATAGTCGAAGGCCACCGCATTGGCATCGGCGACCAGGTGTTCCTTGGAGGTGAAATGGCGGTAGAAGCCGCCTTGGGTCAGGCCACAGGCCGACATGACGTCAGCGATGGCTGTCGCGGCTATACCATTGTTGAGAAACAAGTCCGAGGCGGTAGCGAGGATACGCTTCCTGGTTTCGGCGGCTTCGGCATTGGATTTGCGCATGGCAAGCTCCTGGCAATCTACACTGATAAATAGATTGTCATTGTACTCCAAAACCTGGGCCGCGCGTCTCTGCCGATAGCGCTAGGAGGCGCTGATCCGCAGACGACGCTGGCCCGCCCGCCAGGGGGGACTTCAACCGCGCAGGATGTCGGCCAGGTATACCGACGACGACAGGCCCTGATGGATCTGACGGCTGGGTTCATCGGCCAGGACTTCCTCGGCACCGGCCTCGACGGCATCGAAGGCTTGACGCACCACGCTTTCCGGGCTGACCTTGGGCGCATCGAAGCCGCGGGTCAGATCCGTATCGATGAAGCCGGCGTGCACGCCCACGACCTGGGTGCCCTGCTGGCGCAATTCCTGGCGCAGGCCATTGGTGAGCGACCAGGCTGCCGCCTTGGACACCCCATAAGTGCCCAGCACCGGCGTACTGACCAGGCTCAGCAGCGAAAGCATGTTGATGATGGCACCGCCGCCGTTCTTGGCCAGGATGGGAGCGAAAGCCTGGCTCAGGTTGAGCATGCCGAAGAGGTTGGTGTTCAGGTGATTCTGCAGCTGTGCTTGCGCGTCGGCGGAGACGAAGGCACCGGTACTGGCGATGCCGGCATTGTTGATGAGGATGGTGAGGTCACCGATCTTCTCGGCAGCGGCCCGGACCTGGTCAGGCTTGGTGACGTCGAGCTGGATCGGCTCCACACCGGCCAGCTTGACCGAGGAGGCGTCGCGGGCGCCGGCATAGACGCGCTTGGCGCCACGTTCCAGGGCTTGACGGGCGAATTCCTGGCCGAGACCGCGATTGGCGCCGGTCACCAGTACGATTGCGTTTTCGAATTTCATGATGATTCCTTTCAGTGGGTTGGTTGGGCTTGGGGTGTTGCCTGGCTTGAGCCGATCTGTCCGTCTCTCGTTGCTTTGCTTCTGCTTTGCTTCTGTTTCTCGTTGTGTTTCAACCTCTGCGGGTGGCACATCCACATGCCTTTCTTCGGCGGCGGCAATAGCTACCCGGCCGCCTCAAAATATGACGATCATCATATTTTTGGATAAGCCAATATGCGCATGCCATGCCTGCGCGGCTCTCATGTCGCGTAACGCTCCAGCAGCTCGGCGCGGGTCGAGGCCAGTAACGCCCGCCCTTGCTTGCCGTCGCCCAGCACACGGGCCATCTGCAGGGCGCCGCTGATGGTGGCGGCGATCGTCCAGCTCGCCCCTTCGCCATGATGTTCAGGCAAGAGCTCGCGCACCAGCTTTTGCAGGCTGACGATCGCCTGTCGCGACGACTCCACCACCTCCGGCGCCTGGGTACGCATCTCGCTGCACAGCGCTGCCACCGGACAGCCGTTCTCGCAGGCCGTGATCTGGCTGTCAGACAGATAGATTTCGATGAAAGCCTGGAAACGATTGCCATGTCGCGCCGACAGTTTCTCCACGAACTCGCTGACCAGCGCACCGCTATCCTGGCTGGCATGCGTGACCGCCTCGGCCAGCAAGGCGTCACGCGAGGCGAAATGCGCATAGAAGCCGCCATGGGTCAGGCCGGCCTCCTTCATCACCTCGGCCACGTTGACGCTCTTGAAGCCGGATTGGCGCATCACACGTGCGGCCGCCGCCACGATACGCTGGTGGGACTGTTCCTTTTTGCTGGTGGGGATCGAGTTCATGCAGGCACAATAGCACAAAATATGATTACCATCATATTATTTGCATCATCTATCCCTCGTTGTCGGCGCGGCGATACACTTTCTGCGTGGGTCTTTCCCCTGGCTGGCGCGACCGGAGGTCCGGGCCGGCTTGCCTGCCGCTCATGCGGTATCGCCCTGACCAAAGCACTCCCGGTAGCGCTGCGGGCTCAGGCCCAGTGAGCGGACGAAGGCATTGCGCATGCGTCCGGCATCGCCGAAGCCGCATTCATAGGCAATGGTCTTGATGGGCGAGACGCTCTGCTCAAGCAACACGCGGGCCGCATCGATGCGGGCGCGCTGGACGAACTCGGCCGGCGCCACGCCAGTGGCCCGCACGAATGCCCGTGCGAAGCCACGCACACTCATCTTGGCCACCTGTGCCAGTTGCGCCACCGCGAGCCCTTCCCTGAGGTGGCTCAGCACATAGCGTTGCACCTCGGCAATGACGGACTCGGGAGGGGCAAAGGCACTCAGATAGGGACTGAATTGCGACTGCCCGCCCGTGCGCTGCATGACCACGACCAATCGCTTGGCCACGTTCAGCGCCACGTCGGCGCCCCAATCCTGACGCAGCAGGTACAGGGCCAGGTCGATGCCGGCGGTCACACCGGCGGAGGTGTAGAGACGCTCGTCCTGTACGTAGATGCGGTCTGCCTCGACCCGGGTGTGCTGGCAAATGGCCGCCAGCGCATCGGCATCGCTCCAGTGGGTCGTCACGGTGCGACCGTCCAGCAGGCCGGCCCGGCCCAGCATGAAGGCACCGTTGCAAATCGCCCCGAACTTGCGCGCGCCCATGCAGGCCTGGCGCAGCCAGGCGTAGAGGGCGGGGTCGAACTGCCGTTGCGGCAGGCCGGGGCCGCCGGCCACCAGCAGCATGTCGAAAGCGGTTCCGGCCTGATGCCAGACGGTGCTGGCGTTCACGCTCATGGCATTGGAACAGGTGACGGCAGCGTTATCGACGCTCACGGTCTGCAGCACGTACCGGTCCTGTGGCAACAGGAAGCGGTTGGCCTCGGAAAACACATCCAGTGGCCCGGAGATGTCCAGCGCCTGGACCCCCTCGAAAACCACCATGGTCACCGTTTTCATCACGATAGATTGCCCTCTCCACACTGCGCCATGCGCGCCTCACCGCCATCGTCACGGCTCCCACGATAACCTGCAATACCCTCCGATATCGCAGCCCGGCGCCCCGCTGGCCGAAAATGCCGTCCCTTTGACCGGATACGCACGCATGCCACCGACCACCTGCCGGCCCGGTGCTTCGATAATGGCCGCGCCACCCGAGATGCGGGTGCCCCATTTTGGAGAAACCCATGAATCAAGCCGCTCCCTCCTCCCTGGTCAACGACACCCAGGTTCATCCAGCCGAACGCATCGGCCCCTCGTTTTCGGTCGACGGCATGTTGCTGGCGCGCCAGAAAACGCGCGAAGCCATCGCCCGCATTGCCGACCAGGTCCGTCCCGGCATGGTGGAAGAAGACGCCGTCGCCATGGCCAAGGAGACCATGACCGGCATGGGCCTGGCCCTGAGCTGGCACCCCACCCGCGTGCGTTTTGGCAGCAACACCATCAAGCCCATGAAGCAGGCCTCGGTACCGGGGGTGGTGCTGCAAGAGAACGACATCTTCTTCCTGGACATCGCCCCACGTGTGGATGCCTGGGAAGGCGACGGCGGCAAGAGCTTCGTGGTCGGCCAGCATGCCGAGTATGCGCGCTGCGCCGCCGACGCCGAGCGCCTGTTCCATGACGTACGCGCAGCATGGGCCCAGCAACGACTCAGCGGTCGCGCGCTCTACGCCTTCGCCGACCGCACCGCGCGCTCGATGGGCTGGGAACTCAATTTCGACCTTCCCGGCCACCGCGTCTCCGATTTTCCGCACGCGGCCATCCACACCGGTTCGCTGGCCGACTTCGATGCCAGCCCGGCAGCCATGCGCTGGATTCTGGAGATTCATCTGCGCGACCCACACTCCAGGTTCGGCGCCTTCTTCGAAGACATGCTGCTGGAAGACAGCGACTACCAGCGCTGACGCGGTACGCCGCCGGGCAAGCGCCGCCTGCCCGGCCGGTGCTTCAGGAGATCGCTTCCAGGCACAGGGCGATGCCCTGGCCACCGCCAATGCACAGCGACACCACTGCCCGCCGTTGGCCGTTGCGCTTGAGCGCATGGGCTGCCTTGGTGATCAGGATGGCCCCGGTCGCACCGATCGGATGACCATGCGCAATGGCGCCGCCATCGATATTGAGGCGTTCCGGCGCAATCTGCAGTTCGCGCTGGACCGCCAGCGCTATGGCCGCGAAGGCTTCATTGATCTCGAAGCGGTCCACCTCGGCCGTGTTCCAGTTGGCGCGTGCAAGCGCCTGCTTGACCGCAGGCACCGGCCCCAGTCCGAACATGCCGGGCTCAACCCCACTCACTGCTGCCGAGCGCACGGCCACCAACGGTTCCAGACCGAGGCGTTGCGCCGTCTCGCGCGTGGCGACGATCATGGCCGCTGCGCCCGCGTTCACGCCCGGCGCATTGCCTGCGGTGATGGTGCCATCAACACGGAAGGCCGGCTTGAGCCGCGCCAATGACTCGGCGGTGGTGTCAGGACGCACCGCCTCGTCATGCGCGAAGATCTGCTCGCCCTTCTTGAGCGCCAACCTGATCGGCACGATTTCGCCGGCAAACACGCCATCGCGCTGGGCGGCTGCCGCGCGTTGCTGGCTCTGTGCGGCAAAGCGGTCCTGTTCTTCGCGGCTGAGTTCATACTTCTGCACCAGGTCTTCGGTGTGCCAGCCCGAGTGCTTGCCGGAAAAGGCATCGTTGAGACCATCCAGCAGGATCGCATCGACCACCGTCGCGTCGCCCATGCGCATGCCTGCGCGCGCAGCCGGCAGCAGGTAGGGCGCGCGCTCCATGTTTTCCATCCCGCCGGCGATCACGCACTGCGACAGGCCGGCGCGGATTTCAGCCAGCGCCGTCACCACCGCCTGGGCACCGGAACCGCACACCCGGTTGACCGTCATGGCCGGCGTCTGAACGGGCAGGCCGCCCTTGATCGCCGCCTGGCGCGCGGGGTTCATCGCATTGCCGGCCTGGATCACATTGCCCATGACCACCGAATCGACCAACTCCGGCGCCAGGCCGCTGTCCTGCAAGACCGCGCGGATCGCATGGGCACCCAACTCGACTGCGGGCACTTCCTTCAGACTGCCGCCAAACGCGCCGATGGCGGTGCGGCGGGGAGAACAGATGACTATTTCCTGATGCATGGCTTACCTCTCTGGTGTCGATCACTCGCCCACTGGCGAAACTGACAGCCCCTCCCGGCTGCAACCGCCCAGGGCTTGTCAACATGTAACTTTCACAATGAAAGTTACATGATCCTAACACCTTTGCCGCTGCTTTTCATCCGGTCGTCCAAGACCGATGGCGCAGGCGATAGCGTGCCGCGCCCGCAACGGATATTCCCGGGTCGGCGAAAAAATGCAGGATAACGAGGGGATCCGGAGACTGTTCCGGGAGCAGAGAGGTCCGCGCCGCTCAGGGCGCCGCTTCGGCATCCTGTCGATGGCGCTGCCAGTTCTGCGCATAGCGCGCGGCCAGCGGGGGATTGCGGCCCAGTACCAGGATGTTCTCGGCGTTCTTGTGCTGGGCCGACCAGGTGAAGTTGTAGCTACCGGTAATGACGGTTGCCGATGCCAGGGGCGCATCGATGATGATCACCTTGTTATGCGCATTGCGATAGGCAGTCTCCAGCCATACCGGGATGCCGGCGCCGCGCAGCTGGCGCAGGCGGTCGCTGGCATTCTTGTCGAGCTGGCCGTTGTCCATCAGCACGCGCACGTCGATGCCGCGCTTGCGGGCGGCGACCAGTGCATCGGTGATCGGGCGACTGGTCAGCAGGTAGGCCTGCACCAGGATCTGTCGCCGCGCGGCATCGAGTTGCTCGACGATCAGGGCCTCGATGTCATCCCAGGGGGCGAAGGCGGACTGGATCGTTCCCTGCGCCGCCGTCACCGGCGGTGCAGGCTGCGCTTCGCGCGCCTGGGCCGCAGCCGTCAGCAGGCCGGCCACGGCCAATACGGCGACCTGCAACCAGGAGGCGGCCTGGCGCATCATTGTGCGGCGCGACGCTCCAGCACGGCAGCGAAGAACCCGTCGGTCTGGTGCTGGTGGGGGAGCAGCTTGAGGTAATCGCCCATCTCCAGCGCAATCTTCTGCTCGGCCAGGATCTCGCTCATGGGGCGCAGGATGAAGTCAGGATGCGATTGCAGGAAATCGGCCACGACGGCGTCGTTCTCCTCTTCCAGGAAGCTGCAGGTACCATACACCAGGCGGCCACCCGGGCGCACCAGGCGCGAGGCGCTGGCCAGGATGGAACTTTGCTTGGCACGCATCTCGGTGAGCGTCTCCACGCTCTGGCGCCACTTCATGTCGGGATTGCGGCGCAGGGTGCCCAGGCCGCTGCAAGGCGCGTCGACCAGCACGCGATCGAGCTTGCCGGCCAGGCGCTTGACCTTGGCGTCGTTCTCGTGGGCGATCACCACCGGATGCACGTTGGATAGGCCACTGCGCGCCAGGCGCGGCTTGAGCTTGGCCAGGCGCTTCTCGGACACATCGAAGGCGTACAGGCGACCGGTATTGCGCATGAGCGCGCCCAGCGCCAGGGTCTTGCCGCCGGCGCCGGCACAGAAGTCGGCCACCATCTCGCCACGCTTGGCGCCGACGATCTGGGCCAGCAGTTGGCTGCCCTCGTCTTGCACCTCGATGGCGCCATCCTTGAACAACGGCAGGTTCTGCAGCGCCGGCTTCTTCAACACGCGCAGGCCCAGCGGCGAATATGGGGTCGGCTCACAGGCCACCGGAGCCTTGGCCAGCTCGGCGATGACGGTATCGCGGTCGGACTTCAAGGCGTTCACGCGCAGGTCCAGCGGGGCCGGACGGTTCATGGCGGCAGCCAGTTCCAGCGTGGCTTCCTCGCCCAGGCGACCGACCAGCTTCTCCCACAACCAGGGCGGCAGGTTGCTGCGCATCTGCGCGGGCAACTGGTTGCGGTCGATCTGGGCCACGCGCTCCAGCCACTCGGCCTCGCCTTCCTGCAAACCCGCCAGGGGCGCCACGCCAACGGCGTCGGCTAGGCCCAGCAAGGCCATGCGGCGCATCATCGGGCCGCTGCCGGATTCGGCGAAGTTGGTCAGTACCGTCTTGTTACGCAACAGGCCATAGACCGCCTCAGCGATCACGCCGCGCTCGCGGCTGCCCAGCTTGGGGTTGTCGCGGAAGTGACGCGACAGCGTCACATCGGCCGGGCCGGTGAAACGCAAGACTTCGCGCAGCAGTTCTTCGGTATGGGGAATGATCGCGGGAGGCAATCTCATGCTA
>JAFAMT010000106.1 GCA_019233085.1 Herbaspirillum sp. | reverse complement strand
GAGGGCCCGGTCGTGCTAATGTCGTGGCCGTCGCCACCAGGCCGGATGCATGCCGCCGGCCCTCAACTACAAGAACACCATGTCCGTCGCCCGCCAGATCGTCCAGGTCCATCCCCGTTTGTTGATCGGCATTGCCGTGGGCGTGGTCGCCGCCATGCTCTTGCCTGCCTCCACCCTCACCGGGCGCTGCCTGATCGGCTGGAATGCCGGTGTCTGGACCTATCTGGTGACGCTGTGGGTGATGATGCTCAGGGCCGACCAGGACGCGGTCAGGCGCCTGGCCGAGACCGAGGACGAAAGCGCCCGGGTGGTCTTGGTGATGGTCTGCGTGGCCGCCGTGGCCAGCCTCCTGGCCATCCTGCTGGAGTTGGCCGGCGCCAGCCATCATGATGAAAGCGGCAGGCTGCTGCGCTATGGTTTCACCGCCTCCACCGTGTTTGGCTCGTGGCTACTGATCGGCACCATCTTCACGCTGCACTATGCGCGCCTGTTCTACGCCGCCGACGATGATCCGCAAGCCTTGCCGCTGCGCTTTGCCGATGGTCAGGCACAGCCCGACTATTGGGATTTCCTCTACTTCTCGATGACCATCAGCGTGGCCGTGCAGACCTCGGACGTGGGCGTGGCCACACGACCGTTGCGCCGCGCCGTGCTGGCGCATTCGCTGATCTGCTTCCTCTTCAACGCCGCCATCATCGGCCTGTCCATCAATATCGCCGCCGGCCTGGTGGGGAATTGAACCGTTCCGTCTCGCACCTGTCCTAGCCAGGTTCAGGCAGCCGCCCCGCCGGGGTGGGGCTGTCTGCGCGCATCCGGGTCGGCCCGTATAATGGGCAGCTTTACCCGGCAGCAACAAAACAGGGGAGGAGGGGCGCAGATCCCTCGCAGCTCGACCAACGATACGAACAAACAGGGAGCGCGACGTGCCGGTTCATTCCAGCCAAGCAGAAGAACGTATTACCATCTTGAAGCGCCAGGGCAAGGGCGCCTTTTCCGGCCCGCCACTGCCACCGGGACCCCTGATCGGCTTCGCCGTGGCGATACTGGCCGTGATCCTGATCTCGCTCTTTACCTACCAGGCCTCGGTGACCCGGGGCGAGACCGCCAGCGCCGTCTCCCATACCATCGAGGTGCGCGAGCAGCTGCAGGTGCTGCTGTCCACCCTCAAGGATGCCGAGACCAGCCAGCGCGGCTTCCTGCTGACCGGGCTCGAAAGCTACCTCGGTCCCTACAACCAGGCCAAGGCCTCGCTGGCCGGCGAGATCGGCAAGCTGCGCGCACTGGTGAGCGATAGCCAGGAGCAGCTGCGGCGCCTGTCGCAGATCGAGGGCCTGAGCGGCGAGAAGATGGATGAGCTGGCCCAGACCATCGCCCTGCGCCGGGCCGGCGACAGCGCCGGTGCGCTGGCGCTGGTGCAATCCGATCGCGGCAAGATGGCCATGGACCGGGTGCGCACGGTGGCGGCGCAGATGGAAGCGCAGGAGCGCGACCTGCTCAACGCGCGCCAGGCCGACTGGCAGGATGCGGTCACGTTCTCCACCGCCGTCTCCTGGGGCGGCTCGGCGCTGCTGCTGGTGCTCATCGTGGCCGCCGCTGCCACCACCTCGCGCGACTATCGCCTGCGCGAGAAGCAGGCCTGGATCCGCGCCGGCCAGATGGGCCTGGCCGAACGGCTGCAAGGCGAACAGCGGCTGGACGTGCTGGGCGACAATACCCTGGCCTTCCTGACCAGCTATCTCAATGCCCAGATCGGGGCGATCTACCTGCGCACCGAGGCCGGGGCCCTCGAACGTTTCGCCGCCTATGCCATGCAAGACCATGCCAGCCCGGCCACGCTGCAGCATGGCCAGGGCTTGCTGGGCCAGGCGGCCAAGCTCAATCGGGTCATGCATGTCAAGGATGTCCCGGCCGACTATCTGGTCGTGTCTTCGGCCGTGGGCCGGCGCCAGCCCAGCGAGCTGCTTATCGTGCCGGCGGCCAGCGAGGGCGTGGTACAGGCGGTCTTCGAACTGGGCTTCCTGCGTCCTGTGCGGCCCGAGGAAGAGGAATTGCTGGTGCGCCTGTCGGACCAGGTGGCGGTGGCGGTGCGCTCCTCCAAGGACCGCACCCGCCTGGAAGAACTGCTGGAGGAAACCCAGCGCCAGTCCGAGGAGTTGCAGGCCCAGCAGGAAGAACTGCGGGTCAACAACGAAGAGCTGGAAGAGCAGGGCCAGGCCCTGAAGGCTTCCCAGCTGCGCCTGGAAACCCAGCAGGCCGAACTGGAAGAAACCAATGCCCAGCTGGAAGAACAGACGCAGCTGCTCGAAGTGCAGAAGGATGACCTGGCCAAGACCCAGGTGGTGCTGGTGGAAAAGGCGACCGAACTGGAGCGCGCCAACCAGTACAAGAGCGAGTTCCTGGCCAACATGAGCCATGAATTGCGCACCCCCCTGAACTCCACGCTGATCCTGGCCAAGCTGCTGGCCGATAACAAGCACGGCAACCTCACCGACGAGCAGGTGCGCTTTGCCCAGACCATTTCCTCGGCCGGTCGCGACCTGCTGGCGCTGATCAATGACATCCTGGACCTGTCCAAGATGGAGGCCGGCAAGCTCGACATCGTCCCCGAATCCTTCGTGCTGGCCAAGCTGGCCGAGGAACTCAATGCCAGCTTCGCGGTGACGGCCCAGCAGAAGGGGCTGGGACTGAAGGTGGTCATCGAGCCGGGCGTGCCAGCCCGCATGGAAACGGATATGCAGCGCCTGGGCCAGATTCTCAAGAACCTGCTGTCCAACGCCATCAAGTTCACCGAGAAGGGTGAGGTCAGCCTGCGCATCTACGCCCAGGCCAACGAGCGCATCGCCTTTGCCGTGCGCGACACCGGTATCGGCATCGGCCAGGACCAGCACCAGTTCATCTTCGAAGCCTTCCGCCAGGCCGACGGCAGTACCCATCGCAAGTACGGCGGCACCGGCCTGGGCCTGTCGATCTCGCGCGACCTGGCGCACCTGCTGGGTGGCGACATCCAGGTACAGAGTCGCCCCGGCGAGGGCAGCATCTTCACGCTCTCGCTGCCGCAGGTCTATCGCAGCGAGCAGGCGCTCCCGCGTCCAGCGCCGCCATCGGCGGCCGAGCTGGCCTCGGCCTCGGCGCTGCAGGCGGCCCGGGTGGCCACCGCCCCCGACATCCGCATCAGCCCCGCCTCGGCAGCGGCGTTGCCTGCCACGCCGACCCGGTTGCAGGAGATCGCCATCGATGACGACCGTCATCGCATCGCGCCGGGCGCGCGCGTGATCCAGGTGATCGAGGATGACGCCGCCTTTGCCCTGATCCTGCGCGACCTGGCCCGCGAGATGGGTTTCCAGTGCGTGATCACCCATTCGGCCAACGAAGGCGTGGCCGCCGCCGAGCTTTACCGCCCCAGCGCCATCCTGCTGGACATGAACCTGCCCGACTTCTCCGGCCTGGGCGTGCTGGACCAGATCAAGCGCAATCCCAGGACCCGCCATATCCCCGTCCATGTGGTGTCAGTGGCCGACTACGCCCACGAAGCCATGGAGCGCGGCGCGGTCGGCTACGCCTTGAAGCCGGTTCAGCGCGAGGACCTGGTGGGCGCCATCCGCAAGCTCGAAGCCAAGTTCCTGCAAGACCTGCGCCATGTGCTGGTGGTGGAAGACGACGCCCGCCAGCTCGACAGCATCCGCCAGCTGCTGGCCGGCGAGAACATCAACCTGGTCGGCGTGCGCACCGCCACCGAGGCCCTGGCGCGCCTGCGCGAGACCACCTTCGACTGCATGGTGATGGACCTGAACCTGCCCGACCTGTCCGGCTACCAGTTGCTGGAAAAGATGGCCGAGCAGGAGCACGTGGCCTTCCCGCCGGTGATCGTCTATACCGGCCGTTCCCTGTCCTCGGAAGAAGAGCAGAACCTGCGCCGCTTCTCGCGTTCCATCATCATCAAGGATGCGCGCTCGCCCGAGCGGCTGCTGGATGAGGTGACGCTGTTCCTGCACCAGGTGGAAACCGCGCTGTCGCCGGAGAGCCAGCGCCTGCTGAAGGTGGCGCGTGACCGCGAGACCGTCTTCGAGGGGCGCCGCATCCTGGTGGTGGAGGATGATGTGCGCAATATCTTCGCCCTGTCCTCGGTGCTCGAGCCCAAGGGCATGAAGGTCGACATCGCCCGCAACGGTCGCGAGGCAATCGATGCGCTGCAACGCAGCCGCGAGCAGAACAATGGCAAGGACCAGGCGGGCGCGCCCATCGACCTGGTGCTCATGGATATCATGATGCCCGAGATGGATGGACTGACCGCCATGCGCGAGATCCGCAAGGATGCCCACTGGAAGCGCCTGCCCATCATCGCCCTGACCGCCAAGGCCATGAAGGATGACCAGGAGAAATGCCTGGCCGCCGGCGCCAACGACTACATCGCCAAGCCCCTGGATGTTGAAAAGCTGCTCTCGCTGGTACGCGTATGGATGCCGAAATGAATCAGGCTGCCGGCTACCGGCATTTCGATATCGAGATGCAGTTACTGCTCGACGCCATCTATCTCAAGTACCACTGCGATTTCCGCGGCTATGCCGGCGCCTCGCTCAAGCGCCGGCTGGTGACGGCCATGGGGCGCTTCGATTGCGCCACGCTGTCGCAGCTGCAGGACAAGGTATTGCACGATCCGGCCGTGTTCCCGGCCCTGATGGAATACCTCACGGTACAGGTCAGCGAGATGTTTCGCGACCCCGGCTATTTCCTCGCGCTGCGCCAGCAGGTGCTGCCATTGTTGCGCACCTATCCCTCGCTGAAGATCTGGGTGGCCGGCTGCAGCAGCGGCGAGGAAGTCTATTCTCTGGCCATCCTGCTGCGCGAGGAAGGCTTGCTCGAACGCAGCCTGATCTATGCCACCGACATCAACCAGAGCGCCCTGAAGAAGGCCGAGGCCGGCGTCTACGCGCTGGAGCGCATCGCCGGATTTACCAGCAATCACCAGAAATCGGGCGCGAAGACCTCGCTTTCGGATTACTATACGGCCGCCTATGGTGCGGCGGTGTTCGACAAGTCCCTGCGGCGCAATGTGGTCTTTTCCGACCACAGCCTGGCCACCGACAGCGTCTTTGCGGAGATGCACCTGGTGTCCTGTCGCAATGTGCTGATCTATTTCAACCGGCAATTGCAGGAACGCGCCCTCGGGCTGTTCCGCGAATCGCTGGTGCGCAAGGGCTTCCTGGGACTGGGCTCGAAGGAGTCGCTGCGCTTTTCCTCGCATGCCGGCGCCTTTGACGAGATCGTGCGGGAAGAGCGCATCTTCCAGAAGAAGGGGGACCTGTGAGCAAGCCGATCCAGCCTCCGGCCTGGGCCGACAGCCGCCGCCTGGACGCCATCGAGGCGGTGGTCATCGGCGCCTCGGCCGGTGGAGTGGATGCCTTGTCGGAGATCCTGCCGGCCTTGCGCGCCGGTGCCGATGTGGCCACGCTGGTGGTGCTGCACCTGCCGCGCGAACGGCCCAGCCTGCTGGTCTCCATCTTTGCCCACCGCTGTGTGCAACCGGTGCGCGAGGCGCAGGACAAGGAGCCCGTCGAGGCCGGTGTGATCCATTTCGCCCCGCCCGACTATCATCTGCTGGTGGACAAGGCGCCGGAAGGGCCGCTGCTGGCGATGTCCAACGATGAACCGGTCAACTTCTCGCGGCCGGCCATCGATGTGCTGTTCGAATCGGCGGCCGATGTCTACGGGCCACGGCTGATGGGCATCGTCCTGACCGGCGGCAACCAGGACGGTGCAGCAGGTTTGCAGGCCATAGGCAGCGCCGGTGGCGTGACAGTAGTGCAGGACCCGCAACAGGCACAGGTGCCGTACATGCCGGAACAGGCATTGGCACGGGGGAAGATCGATTATGTGCTCACGCTCCCGCAGATCGCCGATCTGCTGCGCACCCTGGGTGCGCGGGGAGCAGGGCAAGAGCGCGAAAAGGAACGCGGGTGATAGGACAAGAACATCCCTACCGGGACCTGCCACGGGTGAAATTCCTGCTGGTTGATGATCTCGAAGAAAACTTGCTGGCCTTGTCGGCGCTGCTGCAGCGTGACGATGTCGAGCTGCTGCTGGCGCGCTCCGGACTGGAAGCGCTGGAACTGCTGCTGGTGCATGAGGTGGCGCTGGCCTTCCTCGACGTGCAGATGCCCGACATGGATGGCTTCGAGCTGGCCGAGCTGATTCGCGGCAGCGAACGCACGCGCAATGTGCCGCTGATCTTCGTCACCGCTGGCGTGCGTGACGAGCGTCGCATGTTCAAGGGCTATGAAAGCGGCGCGGTGGACTTCCTCTACAAGCCCATCGAGCCGCATATCCTGCGCAACAAGGCCGAGGTGTTCTTGCAGTTGCATCGCCAGAAGCAGCAGCTGGCGCTGGAGCTGCGTGAGCGCACCGAGACCCTGCGCTTGAATGAGATGTTCGTGGCCATCCTCGGTCACGACCTGCGCAATCCGCTCAGCGCGGTGATGATGGCGGCCACGCTGCTGCAGCGCAGTTACAAGGAGGAAGTGGCGCAGAAGGCCTCGCAGCAGATCCTCAACGGCGGCAAGCGTATGGCCAAGCTGATCGAGAACATGCTGGACCTGGCCCGTGCGCGACTGGCCGGCGGCATCCCACTGGCGCGCGAGAGCGCCTGCCTGGGCGAGATCACCGAGCGGGTGGTGCAGGAATACCAGGCCACCTACCCGGGCAGCATCGTCGAGCGCCGCATTGAGGGTGACGATCACGGTTTCTGGGATGGCGACCGCCTGGCCCAGGTGGCGGCCAACCTGCTGGGCAATGCCCTGCAGCACGGCGTGCCGGGCCATCCGGTCTGCATAGGCATCGACGGTCGCAGTGAACACGAGGTGGTGTTGGTGATCGCCAATCGCGGGGTGATCCCGGCGGAACTGCTGCCGGTGATCTTCGATCCCTTCCGTGGCGGCGAGCGCGAGTCGGGCCGCAAGGAAGGGCTGGGGCTGGGTCTGTACATCGCCCAGCAGATCGTCAAGGCCCATGGCGGTGTCATCAGCATGAGTTCCGACGATGTCTTGCAGACCATGGTGACGGTGCGCTTGCCACGGCGCTAGACGCGCTTCCTGCCAACCAGCCCGCCCACCCGCCAACCGTTCGGACCGAGTAGGTCCGCCCGGACCTTATCGAAGGCGCGCCGTCTTCAATACATCGGCGCTCAAAAAAAAGCCGTTCAGCGTGAGCTGAACGGCATTGCTTATGGCAGCCCTGATGTCAGGAACGCAGCGGTTTCACTGCCAGCCATAACGCTTCGAATACCACCCCTTCATGCCCTGGATCAGCACCGCATAGGCCACCAGGATCCCCACCAGCCAGGGGAAGTAGGACAGCGGCAATGCCTCCAGCTTGAAGTAGTAGGCCAGCGGCGACATCGGGATGGCGATGCCGATGGCCATGATCACCAGCGTCATGCCCATCAGCGGCCAGGAAGCGCGGCTTTGGAAGAAGGGGATGCGGCGCGTGCGGATCATGTGCACGATCAGCGTCTGCGACAGCAGGCCTTCGATGAACCAGCCGGACTGGAACAGGGTCTGGTGTTCCGGCGAGCTGGCGCCGAAGACGTACCACATCAGTGCAAAGGTGGTGACGTCGAAGATCGAGCTGATCGGGCCGAAGAAGACCATGAAGCGGCCGATGTCGGCGGCATCCCAGCGCTGCGGCTTTTCCAGGAATTCCTTGTCGACGTTGTCGAAGGGAATCGAGATCTGCGACACGTCGTAGAGCAGGTTCTGCACCAGCAGATGCAAGGGCAGCATCGGCAGGAAGGGCAGGAAGGCACTGGCGATCAAGACCGAGAAGACATTGCCGAAGTTGGAGCTGGCAGTCATCTTGATGTACTTCAACATGTTGGCGAAGGTCTTGCGGCCTTCCAGCACGCCTTCTTCCAATACCATCAGGCTCTTTTCCAGCAGGATCAGGTCGGCGGCTTCCTTGGCGATATCGACGGCGGTATCGACCGAGATGCCGATGTCGGCCGCGCGCAGGGCAGGGGCATCGTTGATGCCGTCGCCCATGAAGCCGACCACGTGGCCGCGATCATGCAGCACGCGCACGATGCGTTCCTTGTGGGCCGGCGAGAGCTTGGCGAAGACCGTCACCGTCTCCACCGCCTTGGAGAGCTCGGCATCGCTCATCTTTTCCACATACGAACCCAGCAGCATGCCCTTGACCTCCAGGCCCACCTCGCGACAGATCTTGGCGGTCACCAGCTCGTTGTCGCCGGTGAGGATCTTGACCTTCACGCCGTGGCCGCGCAGGGCCGCCAGCGCCGGGGCGGTCGATTCCTTGGGCGGATCCAGGAAGGCGATGTAGCCGATCAGCACCAGCTCCGATTCATCGGCCAGGCTATAGGTCTCCTTGGTCGGCGGCAGGTCCTTGGCAGCCACACCGACCACGCGCAGGCCTTCGGCATTGAGCTTGCCGGTGGTGGCACGGATATCCTCCAGCAGCGCCGCTGTCAGCGGCACGACCTGGCCGTTGACGCGGGCGTGCGTGCAGACCGAGACGATTTCCTCGACGGCACCCTTGCAGATCAGCTCGTGGTGGTCTTCGCGCTCGGACACCACCACCGACATGCGGCGGCGCTGGAAGTCGAAGGGAATCTCGTCGACCTTGCGATAGGCCGAGGCGATCGACATCTCGCGCTGCAGCTCGGCGTGCTCCAGCACGGCCACGTCCAGCAGGTTCTTCAGGCCGGTCTGGTAGTAGCTGTTGAGGTAGGCGTATTGCAGCACCTCGTCGTCGGGCTCGCCGTGGATGTCGGTGTGGCGCTCCAGGAAGATCTTGTCCTGGGTCAGCGTGCCGGTCTTGTCGGTGCACAGCACATCCATGGCACCGAAGTTCTGGATCGCATCAAGCCGCTTGACGATCACCTTCTTGCGCGACAACGCTACCGCGCCCTTGGCCAGGGTCGAGGTGACGATCATGGGCAGCATCTCGGGGGTGAGACCCACCGCCACCGACAAGCCGAACAGGAAGGCCTCGACCCAGTCGCCCTTGGTGAAACCGTTGATGAAGAACACCACCGGCGTCATCACCAGCATGAAGCGGATCAACAGCCAGCTGACCTTGTTGACGCCCGCCTGGAAGGCCGTCGGGGTGCGGTCGGTGGCGGTGACGCGTTCGGCCAGCGCGCCGAAATAGGTGCGCTTGCCGGTGGTCAGCACCACGCCCGTGGCCGAGCCGCTGACCACGTTGGTGCCCATGAAGCACAGGTTGTCCAGTTCCAGCGGGCTGCTGGCGCTGGCGTTGGTGGGGGTGACGAACTTCTCCACCGGCAGCGATTCACCGGTCATGGCGGCCTGGCTGACGAAGAGATCCTTGGCCGACAACAGGCGCAGGTCGGCCGGAATCATGTCGCCCGCCGAGAGCAGCACGATGTCGCCCGGCACCAGCTTGCGGATGGGCACTTCGACGCGGCGCGCGCCCTTGGGGTGCAGGGTGACGTCGAAGTAGCGCTGGGCTTCGGCAGCGATCTCCTCGACCAGGTCGTGGCGCATGACGGTGGCCGTATTGCTGACCATGGCCTTGAGCTTGTCGGCGGCATTGTTGGAGCGCGCCTCCTGGACGAAGCGCAGCAGCGTCGAGACCACCACCATCGTACCGATCACGATCGCGGCCTTCATGTCTTCGGTATAGAAGGAGACAGCCGCCAGGAGCGTCAGCAACAGGTTGAACGGGTTCTTGTAGCAGTGCCACAGGTGCACCGGCCAGGTCAGCGGCTTTTCATGCTCGACCTCGTTGGGGCCGGTCTGCTCGCGGATGGCGTCGGACTCGGCTTCGGTGAGGCCGTCGTGGCGCGAGTTCAGGCGTTGCAGCAGGGCCTGCACGTCGCTGCTGGAGGCTTCGTTCAACTGGCCGGCCAGGGTTTGCGGGACTTCCCGGGTCACCGGGGCGCTGCGGAACATGTCCATGCCCAGGCGACGGAAGTGGCGATCCATACCGCGTGCGCGGATGAAGCTGACAAAGGTTTCTTTCAGCAGGTTCAGGTTCATGTCGACCTTCTTTTCTTGTTGGTCTTCGCACCGGGTGCGAAGGGACTGGCATTGCGCTGCCCTAGGAGCCCATGGTCACGGGCACGGGGCGGCATCGTGGTCTGGCGCCGCTGGCAGTCCCTGGCAGCCTCGTTCAGAGAGGCAGGAACGCCGACGGCGCGCCGGGTCTTCGCGTCTTCATGATGGGTATGTCTGTCGCATTGCAGCCTCCGCCTGGTTGAGCGGAGCCCCTGTCATCGGCGCCTGGCGGCGCGAGCGGACAGCCAGCGGCATGGCGCAAAGGCGAGCCATGCCGGTGACCGGGCGTCGTGTCGCATGCGCTGTATGCCTGCCGTCCGGCCGCACGGGCAGGGCAGGTGGCGATGAGGCAATGCGTCAAGACGCCGTGTCTGCGGCGGTCGATCGTCGATCTGTCGTTGTGAGGGAATGTCGATACCGGCGCACGGCCGGCATGGAGATGCCGTCATCTGCCTGGAGCAAGATGACGACAGGAGAAGTCCTGCTGAAATCCTTGCTGAGGCTTAACCGGAAATTAACCGGCAACAACTGTCACCCGAACAAGTGCCCATGAGAGGGACTCCATAAAATGAGAACCGGCGAATTCTACGCTCGCGCCAGAAACAGGGTCAAGGCAATTCGGCCGATGTTGCCAAAAATTTGTGCATATGCAACAAGCCATATGCTGCCATCGGTCGCCTCGGGGTGACAGAAATTCGCTGCTATGCAGCAGCGAATGTGACATCCGCAGGCTTGTCTTCCATGCCGTACGGCCTATACTCAAGCCGAGGCCGGTCCTGCAAGAGCATAAAAGAACTCGACGAGGAGACACACCATGCCCAACATCATCACGAACAACCTGATGTTCCTCCTGCCGATGGCATTGGCAGGGCTGCTGTTGTGTGGGGAGGTGCCGGTGGCGTCGCGCCTGTTACGCACCAGCCTGAGAGCGGTGGGTGCTGTCTTCGGCGCGCTGCTTGCGCTTTTAGTACTGGAGGCACTGCCAGTACTAATCTAGCGGGCTTTCCGTAGCCCGCCTTGCCGCTCGTTGCGGCTGTGGCCGGGGCATTGGCACAGGCATTTTTCCAAGGAACCTAGCCTAGTTCGTTGCCGATCGCCCCGCCCTTGATTTCCCTAGGTCGATGTCTTCACAGTGGTCTCGTGGCGGCCCCGAAGACATCGGCCTTTTTTGCGTCCATCGTTGTTGCATCCCTGGCCTCGGGCGGTTTGCGCGCCAGTGCGGCATCCCACAGCACGAGGCGGTCGCGACCGTCTTCCTTGGCGCAATACATGGCGTGGTCGGCGCGCTGCAGCCAGACGAAATGCGCTTCCATGTCCGGCGTGAACGGCACCAGACCGGCGCTGACGGTGCAACCCCAGAGATTGTTTTCCGCCGTGGTGCTATTGCGGGCCTCGTCGATGATGCGTTGTGACAGCATCAGCGCGTCGGCCGGTGTGATATCGCGCAGGATTACCACGAATTCCTCGCCGCCGTAGCGGCCGATCAGGTCGTCCTCCCGCAGCCGGGTACGCAGCAGGCGCGAGAAGTTGCGCAGCACCTCGTCACCCACCAGGTGGCCGTGGGTGTCGTTGATGCGCTTGAAGTGGTCCAGGTCGAGCAGCAGCAGGAACGCCCCCTTCTGGCCGGGACCTTGCTGCTGGTTGCGCACGGCGAATTCCTCGATGAGCAGGCTTTCCCAGTAGCGGCGGTTGAAGAGGTGGGTCAGGCCATCCATCTGGCTGACCATCTCGAACTGGCGCGAACGCTCGGCCAGCTTCTTTGACATCCGGTAGGTCGATTCCCCCAGCGCCAGCGGGTAGAGCATCATCATCGGCAGGCAGGCGATGACGGTGGCGATATCGCTTTGCGGCTGGAAGTGCGCATCCAGCAGGAACCATCCAGACAAGCCCGCAGCCAGCGTGGCGTACAGCCCGCGCATGAACAGGCGCATGCCACCGGCGGCGATATTGTCCATCGACAACAGGGAAATGATCACCGCGCTGGGGACCAGGTTGCCATCCATGGCGGCGATCCAGAAACCACCGAAGGCCGCATCGATGACCAGGTTGCGCCGCTCGGCGCGGTAGGGAATGGCACTGCCCAGCGCCCAGACCCGCGCCAGGTGCGGCCACAGGTAGCCATGGAAGACCAGCAGCACCCATAGCGGCCAGGCTACCGGGTTCTGGACGAAGGCGGCGGCGACGCAGAAGAAGCCCACGCCCAGGCCGATGGCCCGCAGCATGTAGATGCGATTGACGAAACGCACGCCCTTGCCGATCAGTTCTTCCGGCGGCAGGTCGTCAGGGCGGCCTGGCCGCGCACGGTACAGGGCCAGCGGATTGAGCAGGTCCAGCAGCGCAGCAAGGCGCTGTCGCGCGCCGTCCTTCTCGCGCCGCTTGGGGGAACTGGATGACATGGTGATATTTGTTCTTTCGTCCTGTCCGTGCTTGCCATGGAAAGCCGTACCAGCTCCGGGAACGCCATCGAGGAGTGTACCCGGAAATCCATGGAAAAATTGATTCAGCGTAACTCCGCTGCGCTGCCCAGGCAAGCCTTCTGGCCGGCGTCTGCAGCAAGAGTTGATATGGCGCAGCCTGTCGGCCTGGCGTTGATGATGATCTGTCAAGATTTCAACGGCCCGTATTGTCGCATATTGCTGTGACCGGGCCGTGTCAGTACGGCGCGGGAGGGCGTCGGCGCGGGGCAGGGATGCTTGCCTCTATAATGCGTGATCCTCTTTCCTGGCTGAATCATGCTTCGCTTCCCGCACCATTGTCTTCGTCGTCTGCATCGTCTGCATCTTCTCCCACGCCTGCGCCGCTCTTCCCCTGTTTCGCTGTCGCTGCTGGCCGCGCTGCTCCTGCCCGGCCTGGCTGCCGGACCGGCGATGGCCCAGGGGTTGCCGCCGGTCGTTACCGGCGCGCTGCGCGTGGCGCATATCCCCTTGCAGGGCGTGGGCGTGCTGGTCGTCGATACCGAGGGCAGCAAGCGCGTGCTGGCCTCCAGCAATGTGGCGCAGGCCTTCAATCCGGCTTCGGTGATGAAGCTGGTGACCACCGATGCGGCCCTGGAGATCCTGGGCCCGACCTATACCTGGAAGACCCAGGCCTATGTCGACGGCACACTGGCCGGCGGTGTGCTCGATGGCGACCTGATCCTCAAGGGCGGCGGCGATCCCAAGCTGGTGCTGGAGAATTTCTGGCTCTTCCTGCGCCAGTTGCGGGCACGCGGCATCAAGGACATCCGCGGCAACCTGGTGCTGGACCGCAGCTATTTTGCCCAGTCCAGCTATGACCCGGCGCAATTCGACGGTGATCCGCAGAAGCCCTACAACGCCGGCGCCGATGCGCTGTTGCTGAACTACCGGACCCAGGCCTTCCGCTTTGAACCCGATGCGGCCAGCGGCACGGTCGCCGTCACGATGGACCCGCCCATGGCCGGTCTCAGGATCACGCCCCCGCGCCTGTCGCAGGAGCCCTGCGGCGACTGGCAGGGCAAGCTGATGATGAACAACGACGCCGGCGCGGTCAGCTTCGGCGGCAGCTACGCGGCCGATTGCGGGCCACGGGTGTGGTATGTGCATCCCTACCGGATGAGCAACCAGCAGTATGTGGGGGCTAGCTTTGCGCAGATGTGGGCCGACCTGGGCGGCAGCTTCTCGGGACGTGTGGTGGCCGGACAGGTCACGCCCTCGGCGCGGCTGATGGTGGAGGTGGCCTCGCCGGCCCTGCCCGAGGTGATCCGCGATATCAACAAGTACAGCAACAACGTGATGGCGCGCCAGGTCTTCCTGACCCTGGGCGCCGAGATGAGCGGGCAGCCGGGCGACACCACCAATGCCGCCCAGGCGGTGCGTACCTGGCTGGCGGACAAGGGCATAGAGGCATCCGCCTTCTCGATCGAGAACGGCTCGGGCCTGTCGCGCAGCGACCGGGTCACGCCGGGCCTGCTGGCCGGGGTGCTGCTGCAGGCCTACCGTTCACCGCTGATGCCGGAGTTCGTCTCCTCGCTGCCGTTGGTGGGTTATGACGGCACCATGCGTCGCCGTCTCAAGACCCAGGGCGTGGCCGGGCAGGCACACATCAAGACCGGCACCCTGAACGACGTGCGCTCCATCGCCGGCTACGTGCAGGCCGCCTCGGGCAAGACCTATGTGGTGGTGTTCCTGATCAACCACGCGGCCGCACCCAACGGGCAGAAGGCGCAGGATGCCCTGCTGCAGTGGGTCTACGAGAACGGCTGAGATACCGCGCCGCTACAGCAGTAGCGGCTTGTCGGAGAGTTCGTTGTGATCCTCATCGCCGTCGCGACGCGGCATGGCGGCCTCCAGGCGCACATGCAGCCGCTCCAGTGCCTGTAGCGTGCTGCCCTGGAAGTCGCCCCTGGCATAGCCGCTGGTCATCGCGTGGCACACCTCCTGCCACTGCTCCCGCGTGACCCGGCCATTGATGCCGCGGTCGGCCACGATCTCCACCTTGCGGTCACCCAGGTTGATGTAGACCAGCACGCCGCAGTTTTCTTCGGTATCCCAGATGCGGTAGCGCGAGAACAGCTCATGCGCGCGCTGGCGTGCGCTTTCGCCACGCGTGAGCGCGCCCAGCGAGAGCGCGGCTTCGACGATCACGCGCACCTGGGCGCGATGGCGGCGTTCTCCCTCGCCGATGCTGGCCTGGATGGCCTTCAACGTGGAGGAGGGGAAGGCGCGCCGCGCCGCCGTGTGGGTGCTGCGCAGATGCCGCCACAGGCGGCCGGCCAGCGAGGGGGAAGTCTTGTGTTGGGTCATCTCACCAGTCTCCCGAGGCGCCGCCGCCGTCGAAACTGCCGCCACCACCGGAGAAGCCACCGCCGGATGAGCCGCCAGATGAGCTGCCACCAAAGCCGCCGCCCAGTCCGCCGGGTCCCGGCCAGCTGCGGCCCGAGGAGGCATTGCGCGCGGCCTGGTCGAGGATGCTGCCGATGATGACGCCGGCGCCGGTGCTGGCGCCATGGCCCCAGTCGTTGTTGTTGAGGGTGTTGCGGGCGCGGCTGCGTGACTTCAGCAGCACGCCAAAGAACACCACCAGGAAGAACACGATGACCATCACCACGATCCAGCCGCCACCATCGTCGGCCTGGACCTGCCGGGCGCCGTCATGGCGCTGCGCCGGTGGCAACTGCTCCTGCGCCAGCAGGCCGGAGATGGCCGAGACACCCGCGGCCAGGCCGCCATAGAAATCGTTCTGGCGGAAGTGCGGGGCGATCACGTCTTCCAGGATGCGCTTGGATTGCGCATCGGTGAGGCTGCCCTGCACGCCGCGTCCGGCTTCGATGCGCAGGCGCCGCAACGACTTCGGGTTGTCGCGGGCGACGATGAGGATCACGCCGTCGTCCACGCCTTTGCGCCCCAGCTTCCAGGCGTCGGCCACGCGGATGCTGTATTGCTCGATGGCTTCGGGAGCGGTGGAGGACATCAGCAGCACCGCGATCTGGCTGCCGGTGCGCTGTTCCAGCTCGGCCAGCACGCCTTCGAGCGCCTGGCGCTGCTGCGGCTGCAGCAGGGCGACCTGGTCGATCACGTGGCCCGACAGCGGCGGCACCGCGACCAGGCCGTCGGCGGCGCCGGCCAGGCATGGCAGCATCGCCAGGGCCAGGGCCAGCAGCCAGCAGGCCAGCAGGAACCTGCCTGTGGTCAGCCTGAGCATCGTCAGCGTCTTGGGCATCGGTGTGCGCGGCTTACTTGCCGAAATTGACCGCCGGCGCGGTCGAGATGGCCTTTTCGTTCTCCACCGTGAAGGACGGCTTGACCTGGTAGCCAAATACCTTGGCCGTGATGTTGCTGGGGAAGCTGCGCGCCAGGATGTTGTAGTCCTGCACCGCGGCGATGTAGCGCTGGCGGGCGACCGTGATGCGGTTCTCGGTGCCTTCCAGTTGCGACTGCAGGTCGCGGAAGCTGGTGTCAGCCTTCAGTTGCGGGTAGTTCTCCGACACCGCCATCAGGCGCGACAGGGCCGAGGAAAGTTGCCCCTGCACCTGCTGGAACTTGGCCAGGGCTTCCGGGTTGTTCAACACCTCCGGGGTGATCTGGAAGCTGGTGGCGGCGGCGCGGGCCTGGGTCACGGCTTCCAGGGTGTCCTTCTCGTGGGCGGCATAGCCCTTGACGGTGTTGACCAGGTTGGGGATCAGGTCGGCGCGGCGCTGGTACTGGTTCACCACCTCGCCCCAGGCGGCCTTGGTGGCTTCATCCTTGGCCTGGAATTCGTTGTAGCCGCAGCCGGTGAGGGTGAGGGCCAGGGTCGCGATGGCCAGCCAGGCGAAGAGTTTTTTCATATTGTCTTTCCTCGTAGCAAAAGTGAAGCAATGAGAGCGCATGAGACCGGAAAATCCGCGCCAGGTGCCGGATGTTCCGGGAAAACCGCTGAACATCAGTCAAATATCGAGATCGGGCCATGCCGGCGCGCTACAATAGCGCATCTTTCAGTTAAAGGCACCACCGTGACATTCATCGAGAAACTCAACGCTGCGTGGACCTCGCGCAATTCCCTGCTGTGCGTGGGTCTGGACCCCGACCTCAAGAAGTTCCCGGCCGAGCTGCAAGGCCGCCCGGACGCAATCTTCGAATTCTGCCGCGCCATCATCGATGCCACCGCCGAAGCCGCCTGTGCCTTCAAGCCGCAGATCGCCTACTTTGCCGCGCTGGGCGCGGAAGAGCAACTGGAACGCATCTGCGCCTACCTGCGTACCAACTATCCCGAGATCCCGCTGGTGCTCGATGCCAAGCGCGGTGACATCGGCGCCACCGCCGAGCAGTATGCCCGCGAAGCCTTCGAGCGCTATGACGCCGACGTCGTCACCGTCAGCCCCTACATGGGCTGGGATTCGGTCTCGCCCTATCTGGAATGGAAGGATCGCGGCGTGATCGTGCTGTGCCGCACCTCCAACGCCGGCGGCTCTGACCTGCAGTTCCTCGAAGTCGACGGCAAGCCGCTGTACCAGCACGTGGCTCGCCTGGTGGCCGAGAAATGGAATACCAATGGCCAGTGCGGCCTGGTGGTGGGCGCGACCTTCCCCCATGAGCTGGCCCAGGTGCGTGCCATCATCGGCGACATGCCGCTGTTGGTGCCGGGCGTCGGTGCCCAGGGTGGCGATGTGGAAGCCACGGTCAAGTCCGGCAGGACCGCCGCCGGCACCGGCATGATGATCAATTCCTCGCGCGCCATCCTGTACGCCAAGCCGCAGGCGGGTGAAGACTTCGCCGCTGCGGCCCGCCGCGTGGCCATCGAGACGCGCGACGCCATCAACCAGTTCCGCTGATCCGGCAAGCGTAAAAAGACAGGCGGCGACTCCTTGCGGAGCGCCGCCTGTTTGCATGGGTCGCGGGAGTCAGGGAGTCAGGGAGTCAATCGGTCAGCAGCTTGAGCAAGCCCTTGAGCGCATGGTCCACGGTCTGGGCGCGGACCTGCTGGCGATCGCCCTTGAAGACCAGGCGCTCGGTATAGGTCTTGTCGCCGACGCGCCAGCCGAAGCAGACGGTGCCGACCGGCTTGCCCGGGACGGCGCCACCGGGGCCGGCGATGCCGGTGGTGGAGACGGAGACGTCCGAGCTGCTGTTGGCCACGGCGCCCTCGGCCATGGCGCCGGCGATCTCTTCGCTGACCGCGCCGTGCTGGGCGATCAGGGCTTCGGAGATATCCAGCAATTCATTCTTGGAAGCGTTCGAGTAGGTCACGAAGCCGCAATCGAACCATTCCGACGATCCGGCGATCTCGGTGATGGCGTGGGAGATACCGCCTCCGGTACACGATTCGGCAGTGGCAAGCAGCAGGCCTTTGGCCTTGAGTGTCTGGCCTACGCGGGTGGCAAGGTCTATCGTGGTGTCCATGCGTGTCATCCTCGGCTATGCCGCAGTCTCTGGCCCGGTTGCCGGCCGGACTGCAGTCGGTTGATCATCAACGTGCACGGTCAAGCATACTCCCTTGTGCCCGGGAGTTGTTGCATCCCGCGCGTTTGTATTGCCGGCTTACCAGTAGGCACGCCAGAAGGCGAACACCAGCAAGGTGTAGAAGGCTGCCACGATGTCATCCCACATCACGCCGAAACCGCCCTTGAAGTGGCGGTCGAACCAGGCGATCGGCGGCGGCTTGACCATGTCGAAGAAGCGGAACACCACAAAGGCCGCCAGTTGGACCTTGGCGCTGGCCGGCGTCACCAGCACCAGCACCAGCCAGAAGGCGATGATCTCGTCCCATACCATGCTGCCGTCGTCAGGCGAATTGAGTGCCTGGCCGGTGCGCTGGCAGGCCCAGATGCCGATGATGAAGCCGGCGGCGATGATGGCCAGCCAGTTGGCTGCCGTGAAGACCAGCGGCCAGCGTGTGGACAGCACCGCATAGGACAGCCACGCGAAGAGCGTGCCGGCCGTGCCCGGCATGATGGGTGAGAGGCCGCTGCCAAAGCCCTGGGCGATCCAGTGCGCCGGATGGGCCAGCATGAAATGCGAGGTCGGCTTGCGCTTTTTGGGGGCGGCGGGAGGCGGCGTGAACGACGGGGTGGGGCCGGAAGCGGGGTTCATGTACGGAAATGGTCAAAGGAATCCGGGGTCTCTTGCCAGGGCTCGCCGGCGGCATCCAGCAGGCGCAGGCCTGGTTGGGCCTCGATGCTGCCGATGCGGGTCACGGCCGTGCCGGCTGCTTGCGCGGCCTTGTGGACGGCCTCGCGCTGGCGCACGGGGGCGGTGAAGCAGAGTTCATAGTCGTCGCCACCTGCGAGCGTGAAGCGGCGACGCAGGTGCAGGTCGCGCTGTTGCAGCACGGGGCCTGCCGGCAGGGCATCCACATCCAGCGTGGCACCCACGCGGGAGCGCGCCAGGATGTGGCCAAGGTCGCCGGCCAGGCCGTCGGAGACATCGATGGCGGCATGGGCGATGCCGCGCAGGGCCAGGCCCAGCGTCACGCGCGGGGTGGGGGCGTGCATGCGCGGCGCAGCCTGTTCCAGTTCGTCGGCATTGATAGCGAATTCTTGCCGGTAGCCGGCCAGCGCCAGGCGGGCGTCGCCCAGCGTGCCGGAGACCCAGATGTCGTCGCCGGCGCGGGCGGCGTCGCGGCGCAGCGCCTGCAGCGGCGGCACCTCGCCGAAGATGGTGATGCTGATGGTCAGGGGGCCCTTGGTGGTGTCGCCGCCGATGAGCTCGCAGCCATGCGCGTCGGCCAGCGCCAGCATGCCTTGCGAGAAGGGCGCCAGCCACTGCGCATCGGCTTCGGGCAGGGCCAGCGCCAGCGTGAAGGCGATCGGATGGGCGCCCATGGCAGCCAGGTCCGACAGGTTCACCGCCAGGCACTTGTGGCCCAGCAGATGCGGATCGGCATCGGGGAAGAAGTGGCGACCCGACACCAGCATGTCGCTGGAGATGGCCAGTTGCATGCCCGGAGCCGGCGTCATCAGCGCGCAATCATCCCCCACGCCGAGTGCGGTGCGGCTGTCGGGAGCGGGCGGGCGGCTGAAATAGCGCGCGATCAGTTCGAATTCGGAGAGCATGGCGCGATTGTAACCAATCCGTCACGGCTTCTGGAGCACAATCCACATGAGCCGTTCCGACCGGCATGTTGCGCTGCAACGTAGGCAAGTTAAGTGTCGGAATGCACTGGAGTGGCGCAGGGGGCCGTTCCAGGTTGCACTGCGCAAGCGGGGCTAGGGGTTTTCCCCAATACCGGGTATGGAGCGATGCTGGCAGCCTGTCTGGCCGGAAATGAAGCTGTGCGCAACTTGCGCCTATCACGCGATGAACGTACGTCATCTGCACCGTGAAAGGGCATGTTCGCGATCATCATGCCTGTTCGCGGGAAGCCCGCAAAGCCAGTCCCGAAAAGGCTTTGCGCGGGGCAGCATGAGCTTGCCGCCCTATGATTGAGGGCCGACCTCTGCTAGAATCGACCCTCTTCGCAAGTCAACTAGAGAATACAGAGTTATGGATTCGATGATCAGTAAGAAAGAAGAAGTGCGTCAGCAACTTCGTCAGGCAGCGCTGGATTACCATGAGTTTCCGACCCCGGGCAAGATCAGCGTCACTCCCACCAAGCTGCTGACCAACCAGCGTGATCTCTCCCTTGCGTATTCTCCCGGCGTGGCCGCGGCCTGCGAAGAAATCGTGGCCGACCCGCTCAACGCATTCAAGTACACCGCCCGTGGCAACCTGGTGGCCGTCATCAGCAACGGTACCGCCGTGCTGGGCCTGGGCAACATCGGCGCACTGGCTTCCAAGCCGGTGATGGAAGGCAAGGGCGTGCTGTTCAAGAAGTTCGCCGGCATCGACGTCTTCGACATCGAAGTCAACGAGACCGACCCCGACAAGCTGATCGACGTCATCGCGGCCCTGGAGCCGACCTTCGGTGGCATCAACCTGGAAGACATCAAGGCACCGGAGTGCTTCTACATCGAGCGCAAGCTGCGCGAGAAGATGAAGATCCCCGTCTTCCACGATGACCAGCACGGTACCGCCATCATCGTCGGCGCGGCCATCCTGAACGGCCTGAAGGTCGTCGAGAAGGACATCAAGAAGGTCAAGCTGGTGGTCTCCGGCGCGGGCGCGGCGGCGCTGGCCTGCCTGGACCTGATCGTCGACCTCGGCTTCCCGATCGAGAACATCTACGTCACCGACCTGGCCGGCGTGGTCTACAAGGGCCGCAAGGAACTGATGGACCCGGACAAGGAGCGTTTCGCCCGCGAAACCGATGCCCGCACCCTGGCCGAGGTGATCCCCGACGCCGACATCTTCCTGGGCCTGTCGGCTGCCGGCGTGTTGAAGCCCGAGATGGTCAAGCAGATGGCGGCCCGTCCGCTGGTGCTGGCCCTGGCCAACCCGACCCCGGAAATCCTGCCCGAAGAAGTCAAGGCCGTGCGTGACGATGCCATCATCGCCACCGGCCGTTCGGACTACCCGAACCAGGTCAACAACGTGCTGTGCTTCCCCTACATCTTCCGTGGTGCGCTCGATTCTGG
>JAFAMT010000070.1 GCA_019233085.1 Herbaspirillum sp. | reverse complement strand
TGGAGGGAGTCATCGTGAATGGCGTAGAAAGTTTTGCAAGTCCGCTCATGTGGGGCGGGTTCATCGTATTCGTGCTGGGCATGCTGGCCGTGGACATGTTTGCCCTCGGCGGCCGCCATGCGCACCGGGTCACGCCGCGCGAGGCGCTGGGCTGGTCGCTGGCCTGGGTCTCGCTGGCGCTGTTGTTTGCGGGCCTGATGTGGTGGTATCTGGACGCCAGCGTCGGCCGTGAATTCGCCAACCAGAAGGGTGCCGAATTCCTCTCCGGCTATCTGATCGAGAAGGCGCTGTCGGTGGACAACATCTTCGTGTTCCTGATGATCTTCAGCTACTTCGCCGTGCCGCCCGAGATGCAGCGCCGCGTGCTGCTCTACGGCGTGGTCGGGGCCATCGTCATGCGTGCCGTGATGATCCTGCTGGGGGCCTGGATGATCGCCCAGTTCAGCTGGATCTTGTACGTGTTCGGTGCCTTCCTGGTGTTCACCGGCGTGAAGATGCTGGTCTTCGCCGACAAGGAGGCCGACCTCGGCGACAACCCGCTGCTGCGCTGGCTGCGCGCTCACATGAAGATCAGCCAGAACTATGATGGCGAGAAGTTTTCCACCCGCATCAATGGCGTGCGCTACTTCACCCCGCTGATGCTGGTGCTGCTGCTGATCGAACTGTCGGACGTGATCTTCGCGGTGGATAGCATCCCGGCGATCTTCGCCATCACCAAGGACCCGTTCATCGTCTTCACCTCCAACATGTTCGCCATCATGGGCTTGCGTGCCTTGTACTTCCTGCTGGCCGATTCCGCCGAGCGCTTCCACCTGCTCAAGTACGGCCTGGCGCTGGTACTGCTGTTCGTGGGCGGCAAGATGCTGGTGTCGTACTGGTTCCATATACCGGTGCTGCTGTCGCTGGGCGTAGTGGGCGCGATCCTGGTGGTGTCCATCGCGCTGAGCCTGATGCTGGGCAAGGCCAAGGACGAGGGCAAACACGCCGCCTGATCGCATCGTTAATGGATTCAACCGTGGGGCTTGACCGGCTGGCGCACACCAGCCGGTTTTTTTACGTCGTTGTCATTCGAATATGATGATGCCGTTTTGGCATGTCAGCACTGGGATGGTTTTATTGGGGACGGAGTGCATTAGAATGTGCGATCCATTCTTACGGTTTGCAGCGAATCCTCATGGCCCGCCTTCCTCGTCTCGTGGTACCCAACCAGCCTCATCACATCATCCAGCGTGGGCATGATGGCCTGGTCATCTTCCGGGATGCCGAGGACCATCTGGCCTTCCTCGGCTGGTTGAAAGATGCCGCACGGCAATTCAAGGTGGCCATCCACGCCTATGTCCTGATGCCGGACCACCTGCACCTGCTGGCCACCCCGGTCGATGACCAGGGGCTGGCACGGATGATGCAATGGATAGGGCGTCACTATGTCCCGTATTTCAACCAGAAACATGGACGTTCCGGCACCCTGTGGCAGGGGCGCTACCGCGCCACCGTCATCGATGCCGATCTGTACCTGCTGGCCATCTGCCGCTACATCGAGCTCAATCCGGTGCGCAACGGGCTGGCGGGCGGCCCGGGCGAGTATCCCTGGTCCAGCTACATGCATCACATCGGCGCCAAGCAGGATGGGCTGATCACCGATCACCCCGCCTATTGGTCGATTGGCAACACGCCCTTCGACCGGGAGATCGCCTACCGCCAGCTCACCGAAGAGGGGCTGGCCCAGGCCGAAGTGGAGCGCATCACCGATGCCACGCTCAAGGGTTGGGCGCTGGGTTCGGAGAATTTCAAGCTGGGACTCGAACGCCAGACCCATCGTCGCGTCAGTCCCGCCAAGCGTGGCCGGCCGGTCATTTCCCGTCCGGTGACGGACGAGTCGTCCGTATCCGTACAGCAAGACTGAAGTCGATTCAAAAATAAGCCTTTGATATCAATGGCTTATGAGTATTCCGATTTACTATGTCCCCAATTAAAAAATCAGGAAAATCGTGGGGATTTTAATTCCACTCAGACCCTATTTATTTTCATTGAACTATTGGGTGCAGTGCACTATTCTTCAAATCCTTACTGTCAATGTGGTGGAGTTCCGTTATGCACGCGCAAGGCCTTTACGACCCAGCAAATGAACATGACGCCTGTGGCGTCGGTTTCATCGCCCATATCAAGGGCAAGAAATCCCATTCCATCGTTGACCAGGGTTTGCTCATTCTGAAGAACCTGGATCACCGGGGCGCCGTCGGTGCCGACCCGCTCATGGGCGATGGCGCCGGTATCCTGATCCAGATTCCCGACCAGTATTACCGCGAAGAGATGGCCAAGCAGGGCGTGGACTTGCCGCCGCCCGGCGAATACGGCGTGGGCATGGTGTTCCTGCCCAAGGAAAACGCCTCCCGCATCGCCTGTGAACAGGAAATCGAGCGCTCGGTGCTGGCCGAAGGCCAGATCGTGCTGGGCTGGCGCGATGTGCCGGTGGACCGCGACATGCCGATGTCCCCGACCGTGCGCGAAAAAGAGCCGGTGATCCGCCAGATCTTCATCGGCCGCGGTCCCGACGTGATGGTGACCGACGCGCTGGAACGCAAGCTCTACGTGATCCGCAAGTCTTCCGGCCACGCCATCCAGGCCCTGAACCTGCTGCACGGCAAGGAATTCTTCGTGCCCTCGATGTCGGCCCGTACCGTGGTCTACAAGGGCTTGTTGCTGGCCGACCAGGTCGGCGTGTACTACAAGGACCTGCAGGACGAGCGCTGTGTCTCGGCCCTGGCCCTGGTGCACCAGCGCTTCTCCACCAACACCTTCCCCGAGTGGCCGCTGGCCCACCCGTACCGCCTGATCGCCCACAACGGTGAGATCAACACCGTCAAGGGCAACTTCAACTGGATGCGCGCCCGCGAAGGCGTGATGCAGTCGGCCGTGCTGGGTTCGGACCTGAAGAAGCTGTTCCCGCTGATCTATGAAGGCCAGTCCGACACCGCCAGCTTCGACAACGCGCTGGAACTGCTGGTCATGGCCGGCTATCCGCTGCCGCAGGCGATGATGATGATGGTGCCCGAAGCCTGGGAAAACCACACCTCGATGGACGACAACCGTCGCGCCTTCTACGAATACCACGCCGCCATGATGGAGCCGTGGGACGGCCCGGCCGCGCTGGCCTTCACCGATGGTCGCCATATCGGCGGCACGCTCGACCGTAACGGCCTGCGTCCGGCACGCTACATCGTCACCGATGACGACCTGGTGGTGATGGCCTCCGAATCCGGTGTGCTGCCCATTCCCGAATCCAAGATCATCCAGAAGTGGCGCCTGCAACCGGGCAAGATGTTCCTCATCGACCTGGACGCCGGCCGTATCATCGACGACAAGGAACTCAAGGACACCTACGCCAACGCCAAGCCCTACAAGCAGTGGATCAACTCGGTGCGCGTGAAGCTGGACGAACTGAAGGAAGAGCCGCGCCAGCCTTCGTCGTCCCTGAAGCTGCTGGACCTGCAGCAGGTCTTCGGCTACACCCAGGAAGACATCAAGTTCCTGATGGCCCCCATGGCCACGGGCGGTGAGGAAGCCATCGGTTCCATGGGCAACGATTCGCCGCTGGCGGTCATGTCCAACAAGAACAAGACGCTCTACAACTACTTCCGCCAGCTGTTCGCGCAGGTGACCAACCCGCCGATCGACCCGATCCGCGAAGCCCTGGTCATGTCGCTGGTGTCCTTCATCGGCCCCAAGCCCAACCTGCTGGACACCAACAACATCAACCCGCCGATGCGCCTGGAAGTGTCGCAGCCGGTGCTGGACTATGACGACATCGCCAAGCTGCGCAACATCAGCGCCCATAGCGGCGGCAAGTTCAAGTCCTACGAACTGAACATCTGCTATCCCGTCGCCTGGGGCAAGGAAGGCATCGAAGCCCGCCTGGCCTCGCTGTGCGCCAAGGCCGTGGATGCGGTCAAGTCGGGTCACAACATCCTGATCATCTCGGACCGCAAGGTCGATGCCGACCAGCTGCCGATTCCGGCACTGCTGGCCACCTCGGCCATCCACCAGCACCTGGTCAGCAAGGGCCTGCGTACCTCCACCGGCCTGGTGGTGGAAACCGGCTCGGCTCGCGAAACCCATCACTTCGCCCTGCTGGCAGGTTATGGCGCCGAAGCCATCCACCCCTACCTGGCCATGGACACCCTGTCCGACATGGCCAAGGGCCTGTCGGGCGACCTGTCGCCGGAAAAGGCCATCTACAACTTCCAGAAGGCAGTCGGCAAGGGCCTGCTGAAGGTCATGTCCAAGATGGGCATCTCGACCTACATGTCCTACTGCGGCGCACAGATCTTCGAAGCCATCGGCCTGTCCAAGGCACTGGTGGACAAGTACTTCAAGGGCACCGCGTCCAACGTCGAAGGCATCGGCGTGTTCGAAGTCGCCGAGGAAGCGCTGCGCCTGCACACCGCCGCCTTCAGCACCGACCCGGTGCTGGCCAATGCCCTGGATGCCGGTGGCGAATACGCCTTCCGTATCCGTGGTGAAGAGCACATGTGGACCCCGGACGCGATCGCCAAGCTGCAGCACTCGACCCGTTCGAACAGCTACAACACCTACAAGGAATACGCCCAGATCATCAACGACCAGTCCAAGCGCCACATGACGCTGCGCGGCCTGTTCGAGTTCAAGATCGATCCGTCGCGCGCCATTTCCATCGACGAGGTGGAACCGGCCAAGGAAATCGTCAAGCGCTTCGCCACCGGCGCCATGTCGCTGGGCTCGATCTCGACCGAAGCCCACGCCACCCTGGCCATCGCGATGAACCGCATCGGCGGCAAGTCCAACACCGGTGAAGGTGGTGAAGACGTCAACCGCTACCGCAACGAGTTGAAGGGCATCCCCATCAAGCAGGGCGCGACCCTGGCTTCGGAAATCGGCCGCGAACACATCGAAGTCGATATCCCGCTGCAGGAAGGCGATTCGCTGCGCTCGCGCATCAAGCAGGTGGCTTCGGGCCGTTTCGGCGTCTCCGCCGAATACCTGATCTCGGCCGACCAGATCCAGATCAAGATGGC
>JAFAMT010000452.1 GCA_019233085.1 Herbaspirillum sp. | reverse complement strand
GGTGATGGCGGCCTTGCTGGCCTTTACCGCCTGGAAGTTCTGGCAACCCTTCCTGCGCCTGCCCTTGCTGCTGACCTGCGGCGCCTGGCTGGGTTTCCTGTGGGCGGCCCTGTTTGCGCTCTACTATCTCGACCAGGAACTGCCCGTAGCCTGGGAGGGGCGCGAGGTCACCGTCATCGGCACCGTCGCCGACCTGCCTGAGCATAATGAGCAGGGGCTGCGCATGCGCTTCGAGGTCGAGCAGGTGGTCATGCAGGGGGCGCTCAAGCCACCGGTGCCGCCGCGGCTGGCATTGGCCTGGTACGGCAACCAGCGCTACCAGGCGCCGGTGGAAGACGGCGAAGCGGCCGCCCCGGCGCGCCTGGCCGTGCCCGACATGCGTCCCGGCGAGCGCTGGCGCCTGAAGGTGCGCCTGAAGCGCCCGCATGGCAATGCCAATCCCGGTGGTTTCGATTATGAAGTGTGGCTGCTGCAGGATGATGTGCGTGCTACCGGCTACGTGGTCGGGGCGCCGGCACCGGCCGGTGCGCCGCTCACGGCCATCAACCGGCGTCTCGACAGCTTCGTCTGGACGCCCGGCCATGTCATCGACGCCGCACGCGGCTGGTTGCGCGACCGCATCTACGCGGCCCTGCCGGGCCAGCAGTATGCCGGCGTGATCGCGGCCCTGGTCATGGGGGACCAGCGCGGCATCAGCCAGTCCGACTGGACTATCTTCAACCGCACCGGGGTCGGCCATCTGATGGCCATCTCCGGCTTGCATATCACCATGCTGGCGGCCTTGTTCGGCGGCCTGGCGAGCTGGCTGTGGCGACGTTCCTTCTTCACCGGTGCGCAGTTGCCGCTGCGCATGCCGGCCCAGAAGGTGGCCGTGCTGGCGGGAATGGCGACGGCGCTGCTGTATGTCTTGCTGGCGGGCTTTGGCGTGCCGGCGCAGCGTACCCTTTATATGCTGGTGGTGGTGGGCATCGCGTTCTGGCGCGGGCGTATCGTGCGCGTGTCGGTGGTGTTGTGCCTGGCTTTGGGTCTGGTCTTGCTGGCCGATCCCTGGTCCTTGCTGTGGCCGGGCTTCTGGCTCTCCTTCGGTGCGGTGGGCTTGCTGTTGTATGGCACCGTGGGGCGCATGCAGCCGCGCCATGCCATGGCCTCGGCGGCGTCCCGCAAGCACTGGTGGCCGGCGCTGGTGCAGCAACTCAGGCAGGCCGCCCATGCCCAGTACATCGTCACGCTGGGGCTGGTGCCGCTGACGGTGCTGCTGTTCGGCCAGTATTCGCTGGTGAGCCCCATTGCCAATGCCATCGCCATCCCGCTGGTGTCGCTGGTGATCACGCCGCTGGCGCTGCTGGGCAGCCTGCTGCCGATGGTGGTGGCGCAGTTCGTGCTGCAGTTGCCGCATCTGCTGCTGGCCTGGCTGGCCGACTTCCTGCGGGTGCTCGATGCCATGCCCTGGGCCGTCTGGGAGACGCCCCGGCCGAGCTGGTGGATGTTTGTGCTGGCCCTGGGTGGCACCATGCTGCTGCTGGCGCCGCGTGGCTGGCCGGCACGCTGGCTGGGCCTGTTCGGCTGGCTGCCCTTGTTGCTCAACGTGCCGCAGGCGCCCGGCGAAGGCAGCATGCGCGTGACGGCCTTCGATGTCGGCCAGGGCATGGCGGTGCTGGTGGAAACGCCGGGTCACCGCCTGCTCTATGACACCGGGCCTTACTACACCGCCGAATCCGACGGTGCGACCCGGGTCATCCTGCCTTACCTGCGCGCGCAAGGCATCGATCACCTGGACCGGGTCGTGATCTCGCACAATGACAATGACCACTCGGGTGGCGCCGTGTCGATCTTCAAGAACATCACGGTCGATAGCGTCTATTCGTCTCTATCGCCCTCCAGCCCCATCCTCAAGGCCGCGCCCCTGCACCAGCGCTGCGAGGCCGGGCAGTCGTGGAACTGGGACGGCATCGGCTTCACCATGTTGCATCCGACGCCGGATAGCTATGAAAGCGATAAATGGCGTCCCAATGCGCGCAGTTGCGTGTTGAAGGTGCAGATCGGTCGCCAGTCGCTGCTGCTGGCCGGTGACATCGAGGCAACGCAGGAAGATGAGCTGGTCAACGGCCCCATGGCCGAGCGTCTGCCTGCGACCGTGCTGCTGGCGCCGCATCATGGCAGCGGCACGTCCTCCACCGAGCCCTTCCTGCGGGCCGTGCATCCGGAGCTGGTGGTGTTCCAGGTCGGCTATCGCAACCGCTTCAACCATCCCAAGCCGGAGGTGCTGGCGCGCTACCAGCGCCTGGGCATCCGCGCCCTGCGCACCGACGAATCGGGCGCGCTGACCATGACGCTGGGCGACCAGTTGCACACCGAGCAATACCGCAAGGAGCACGCGCGCTACTGGTACGGTCGCTGAAGCGGGCAGGGCGCCCCGCCCGCATTTCGCGATGCGGGAAAATAGCACGCTCGCGGTGGGTACGGTTTTGCTATGCTGCCGCCATCGAGTCCCGCGAGCCGCTTCATGAGTCTTCCCATCCTGCACTTCGCCCATGCCAACAGTTATCCGGCCGGCACCTATGGCGTCTTCTTCGAACAATTGCGCCAGCACTACGATGTGCGCGCCTTGCCTGTCCATGCCCATAATCCACGCTTCCCGGTCGACGATGGCTGGCGCAAGCTGGCACGCGAACTACGCGAGGAAATCGAGCAGCGTTATACCGAACCGGTGATCCTGGTCGGTCATTCCATGGGCGGCATCCTCTCGCTGATGGCCGCGCGCCGGCGTCCCGAGCTGGTGCGCTGCGTCGTGCTGCTGGATTCACCCATCGTGGCCGGCTGGCGCGCCCATCTCTTGCGGCTGTCGAAGTTCTTCAGGTTCGAGAGCCGCTATTCGCCGTCGGTGACCTCGGCCCGCCGTCGTGACCACTGGCCCGACCAGGAGGCGGCCTACCGGCATTACGCTGCCAAGACGCTCTTTGCCGCCTGGCCGCAGCAGGTCTTGCGCGATTACGTGCAGCACGGCCTGGTACCCGGCGCCGGTGGCGGCGTGCGCCTGCGCTTTTCGCGGGAGACCGAGACCGCCGTCTACCGCACCATTCCCCATCACCTGGGGCGGTTGCTGCGGCAGTCCTATCCGGTACCGGTCGGTTTCGTGGGCGGCACCGATTCGGTCGAATGCCGCGTGGCCGGACTGGAGGCCACCCGGCGCCTGGTCGGGCCGCACTTCCGGCAGATTCCCGGTGGCCACCTGTTTCCCATGGAAAGCCCGGTCCCGGCGGCACAGGCCACCCACCAGATGATAGGCGAGCTGTTGCAGGGCAGGGCGGCAGCCTAGCCAGATCCCCGTTGTGAAGAACCAAACAGTTTGCGGCTGGTCAAGAGTGACGATCCTGGCGCAGCTGTTTTCTTCCTGCAAGTTTCGCCAAGGCGAGACACTTATCGCGCAAGGCTTAAAAAACGAGCGCTTTTTGGGGTATAATTTGAATTTCCCGCATGTGCCGTTCGGCACTCATCTGTAATGACCAAGTTTGTATTTGTCACTGGCGGCGTCGTGTCTTCCCTGGGTAAAGGGATTGCCGCCGCGTCCCTGGCTGCGATCCTCGAATCGCGCGGCCTCAAAGTCACCCTCCTCAAGCTCGACCCCTATATCAACGTCGACCCCGGCACCATGAGCCCGTTGCAGCACGGTGAGGTGTTCGTCACCGACGACGGCGCCGAGACCGACCTCGACCTGGGCCACTACGAGCGTTTCATCTCGGCCAAGATGAAGAAGGTGAACAACTTCACCACCGGCCAGGTGTATGAATCGGTGATCCGCAAGGAGCGCCGTGGCGAATACCTGGGCAAGACCGTCCAGGTGATCCCGCACATCACCAACGAGATCCAGGAATTCATCCACCGTGGCGCCGAAGGCTACGACGTGGCGCTGGTGGAAATCGGCGGTACCGTCGGTGACATCGAGTCGCTGCCCTTCCTGGAAGCCGCGCGCCAGCTGAGCCTGCGCTCGGGCCGCAACGCCACCGCCTTCGTGCACCTGACCCTGGTGCCGTTCCTGGCCTCGGCCGGCGAACTCAAGACCAAGCCCACCCAGCACAGCGTGCAGAAGCTGCGCGAGATCGGCATCTTGCCCGACGCGCTGCTGTGCCGTGCCGATCGCCGCATCCCGGACGACGAACGCGACAAGATCTCGCTGTTCTCCAACGTCCCGGCCGATGCCGTGATTTCGGTCTGGGATGCCGATACCATCTATAAGATTCCGCAGATGCTGCATGACCAGGGTTTGGATACCATCATCTGCGAAAAGCTGGGCCTCTCGCCCAAGGCAGCCGACCTGTCGATGTGGGACAAGCTGATCGATGCGCAGAACAATCCCTCGCACGAAGTCACCATCGGCATGGTCGGCAAGTACGTCGACCTGACCGAATCCTACAAGTCGCTCACCGAGGCGCTGCGCCACGCCGGCATCCATACCGGCAGCCGCGTCAACATCGAGTACCTGGATTCGGAAGAGATCGAAGCCAACGGCACCGACAGCCTGGGCAAGTATGACGCCATCCTGGTGCCGGGCGGTTTCGGCAAGCGCGGCGTGGAAGGCAAGATCGCTGCCGCCCGCTATGCCCGCGAGAACAAGGTGCCGTACCTGGGCATCTGCCTGGGCATGCAGGTGGCGCTGCTGGAGTACGCACGCAACAAGGCCGGCCTGACCAAGGCCAACTCGACCGAGTTCGACCCCGACACCGAGCAACCGGTGGTGGCGCTGATCGACGAGTGGCAGAACCACGACGGCAAGGTCGAACGCCGCGACGCCAACTCCGACCTGGGCGGCACCATGCGCCTGGGCGCGCAGACCTGCGCGGTCAAGCCGGGTACGCTGGCAGCGGAAATCTACGGCGACAGCGTGACCGAGCGTCACCGCCATCGCTATGAAGCAAACAATTTCTATCTCGGCCGTGTGGAAGAGGCCGGCATGGTGGTCTCGGCCCGTACCCCGTCCGAGGATCTGTGCGAAATCATGGAATTGCCGCGCACCGGCGAGAACGCTCACCCGTTCTACATCGGCGTGCAGTATCACCCGGAGTTCAAGTCCACTCCGCGTGACGGCCATCCCCTGTTCATTTCGTACATCCGCGCGGCACTGGCCCATCATGCCCAGGTCCACCAGGACGCGGCTGCAAAGGGTAAAGCATGAAACTGTGCGGTTTTGAAGTAGGTCTGGACCAGCCGTTCTTCCTCATCGCTGGTACCTGCGTGATCGAGTCCGAGCAGATGGCTCTCGATACCGCCGGCACCTTGAAGGAAATCACGGGCGAGCTGGGCATCCCCTTCATCTACAAGTCCTCCTTCGACAAGGCCAACCGCTCTTCGGGTTCGTCCTTCCGCGGGCTGGGCATGGAGAAGGGCCTGGAGATCCTGGCCAAGGTGAAGAAGGAGATCGGCGTGCCGGTCCTCACCGACATCCACGAGATCGACGAGATCAAGCCCGTGGCCGCGGTGGTGGACGTGCTGCAGACGCCGGCCTTCCTGTGCCGCCAGACCGATTTCATCCGCGCCTGTGCGCAGTCGGGCAAGCCGGTCAATATCAAGAAGGGCCAGTTCCTGGCGCCGCACGACATGGTCAACGTGATCGACAAGGCCCGTGCCGCCGCCCGCGAAGCCGGCCTGCCTACCGACCAGTTCATGGCCTGCGAACGTGGCGTGTCCTTCGGCTACAACAACCTGGTCTCGGACATGCGCAGCCTGGCCATCATGCGCGAGACCGGCGCTCCCGTGGTGTTCGATGCCACCCACTCGGTGCAGTTGCCGGGCGGGCAGGGCACGTCCTCGGGCGGCCAGCGCGAGTTCGTGCCGGTGCTGGCCCGCGCGGCGATTGCCGTGGGTATTGCGGGCGTGTTCATGGAAACCCACCCGAACCCGGCCGAGGCCAAGTCGGATGGTCCCAATGCCGTGCCGCTGGCGCGCATGAAGGATCTGCTGGGCACGATGATCGACCTGGATCGCATCGTGAAGAAGGCGGGCTTCCTGGAAAACGATTTTTCCTGAGCGCGTGCATGAAACGGCTGCCGCCCGGCGGCCGTTTCATCATGGGCGCGTCGTCCCGATGCCCCGGCCACCGGGCCCGCACCCGCCAACAATTTTTAAAACCTCGATGGAGATGTGAATGAGTGCAATCGTTGATATTATCGGCCGCGAAGTGATCGACTCCCGCGGCAATCCCACCGTGGAATGCGATGTGCTGCTGGAATCCGGCGTGCTGGGTCGCGCTGCCGTGCCTTCGGGCGCATCCACCGGTTCGCGCGAAGCGATCGAACTGCGTGACGGCGACAAGAGCCGCTACTTCGGCAAGGGCGTGCTGCAAGCCTGCGAAAACATCAACACCGAGATCTCGGAAGCCATCATGGGCCTGGACGCCAATGAGCAAGCCTTCCTGGATCGCACCCTGATCGACCTGGACGGCACCGAGAACAAGAGCCGCCTGGGCGCCAACGCCATGCTGGCCGTGTCCATGGCCGTGGCCAAGGCTGCCGCCGAAGAGTCGGGCCTGCCGCTGTATCGCTACTTCGGTGGCAGCGGTTCCATGCAGATGCCGGTGCCGATGATGAACGTCATCAACGGCGGCGCACACGCCGACAACAACCTGGACATCCAGGAATTCATGATCATCCCCGTGGGCGCACCGAGCTTCCGTGAAGCCCTGCGCTACGGCGCCGAGGTGTTCCACACCCTCAAGAAGATCCTGCACGATCGCGGCCTGGCCACCTCGGTGGGCGACGAAGGCGGTTTCGCCCCCAACGTCTCCAGCCACGAAGAAGCCATCAAGCTGATCATCGAAGCCATCGAGAAGGCCGGCTACGAGCCGGGCACCCAGATCGCCCTGGGCCTGGACTGCGCCGCTTCCGAGTACTACAAGGACGGCAACTACCACCTGGCCGGTGAAAACATGGTGCTGACCCCGGCCCAGAAGACCGGTCTGCTGGCTTCCTGGTGCGACAAGTACCCCATCATCAGCATCGAAGACGGCATGGCCGAGAACGACTGGGCTGGCTGGAAGCTCTTGACCGAAACCCTGGGCAAGAAGGTGCAGCTGGTGGGCGACGACCTCTTCGTCACCAACACCAAGATCCTCAAGGAAGGCATCGACAAGGGCATCGGCAACTCGATCCTGATCAAGATCAACCAGATCGGTACCCTGACCGAGACCTTCGCCGCCATCGAAATGGCCAAGCGCGCCGGCTACACCGCCGTGATCTCGCACCGTTCGGGCGAAACCGAAGACTCGACCATCGCCGATATCGCTGTGGGCATGAACGCACTACAGATCAAGACCGGCTCGATGTCGCGTTCGGATCGCATGGCCAAGTACAACCAGCTGCTGCGTATCGAAGAAGACCTGGGCGACATCGCCAGCTACCCGGGCCGCGCTGCGTTCTACAACCTGAAGTAAGAAGCCCGCGGCGCCTGTTCCTCCTGCAGGACCGGCGCCGCAACGAGAGCTCCCGGCTATGCGCCTGATCATCCTCTGCCTGTCTTTCCTGCTGGTGCTGATCCAGTATCCGCTTTGGCTTGGCAAGGGCGGCTGGTTCAAGGTCTGGGAGCTCGACCGTCAGGTCCAACAAGCGCACAAGAAGAACGACGAACTAAAGGAGCGCAACGACAAGTTGGCCTCCGAAGTGGACGACCTGAAGCAGTCCAAGGGTGCTGTCGAAGAGCGTGCGCGTTTCGAGCTGGGCATGATCAAGCAGAACGAGATCTTCATCCAGCTGCTCGATGGCAGTTCCGGCAAGCCCGCCGCTGCACTCAATCCCAATCCCTACATGCCCGGTTCGGGGCAGCCCAACAGCGTTTCCGTGCCCGCCGTGGCACCGGCCGGTCGTGTCGCCGAACGGTGACGACCTGTCGTGTCCTGTCACTGAAGCTTCGTTTCCGGCTGCATGAGTCCTGATACCCCGCTGACCCTGTTCGGTCTGTCCACCACGCCGCTGGAACTGGTTTCCTTCCTGCTGGCGGTGCTCACCGTCTGGCTCAATATCCGCCAGAACCATTGGGCCTGGCTGTTTTCCATCACCTCTTCGCTGCTGTATGCGGCCGTCTTCGCCGATGCCCGCCTGTATGGCGACGCCGGCTTGCAGTTCGTCTTCGTGGCCGTCTCCATCTGGGGCTGGTACCAGTGGCTGCGCGGCGGTGAGCAGCATCGTCCCTTGCAGGTCTCCACGCTGGCGCGCCGGGGCTGGGTCATGCTGCTGGGCGCCTGGCTGGCGGGATGGGGGGTGTTGTCCTGGTTCCTGCAGCGTTTCACCGATACCGATGTGCCGCACATGGATGCTTTCCTGACCGCCGGCAGCCTGGTCGGCCAATTCCTGCTCTCGCGCAAGAAGCGTGAGAACTGGCTGGTCTGGATCGCGGTGGATGTGCTCTACGTGGGCCTGTACGTGTACAAGCACCTGGCCTTGACGGCCATGCTCTATGCCCTGTTCGTGGTGATGGCCGTGGCCGGCTGGCGCCGCTGGCGCGGCTGATCAGTTGCCATCGGGCGCCGTCACCGACGCGCCGGCTGCTGGCGGATCGGCAAAGACGATGCGGTTCTTGCCGGCATTCTTGGCCCGGTACAGGGCTACGTCGGCGCGTTTCAACAGATCGGCCTGGCTTTCGCCGGGGTAATAGACGGCCACGCCGGCACTGAAGGTGATCAGCAGGCGCTGGCTTTCATGCATGAAGATGCGCTTGGTCAGCTCGCGCTGCACGCGGGTGATGATCTGTACGGCATCCTGGGGTGCCGTCTCGGGCATGAGCACCAGGAATTCCTCGCCACCGAAACGGGCAATCACATCCAGCTTGCGCAAGGTCTCGCGGATCACCTGGACCAGGTGGACCAGTACCTCGTCGCCGGTAGCATGCCCGTGGGTATCGTTGATGCGCTTGAAGTCGTCCAGGTCCAGCAGGGCGATGCACAGCGGCGTTTCACGGCGCTGCGCATTGGTGATCTCGCGATCCAGCGATTCATCCATGCCACGCCGGTTCAGGCTGCCGGTCAACTGGTCTTCGCGCACCAGTTCGCCCATCTGCACCAGCTGCTGCTCCAGCGTCTGGATGCGCTCCTCGGCCTTTTCCACTTCCTGGCGTGCATCTTCCATGGCGTCACGCGAGCGGGTGGCTTCCTCCTGGGCGTTCTGCGTCTCGCGCATGATCTCGCCCAGCACGCTGTTGAGGTCGCTGATGTTGCCGGCCTGGCTGATCTGCTGCGAGAAGCCACGGATCGTGCGCTGGTAGTTGTCGGTGGTGGAGACCATGGCCGAGAGCCGGTCCACGAAGGTCAGCATCATGTTCTTGACCACCACCTTCTCTTCGGACAGGGTGTTCTTCAGCAGGCCCTGCTTGTAGATCACTTCCTTGAGGTTCTTGGTGGCGTCCGAGAGCGAAGTGCTGCTCAGGGGGCCGGCGATGAGGCTTTGCACGGTTTCGATCTGGCTGGACAGCCAGGAGCCCTGTTCCAGCAGGCCGTTGATGTTTTCCAGCAGCAACTGGAACAGGCGCATCAGCAGTTCCTGCTGTTGCGCCATGTCGTCGGTCTTGAGTTCGATCTGGAAGCTCAGTTGCTTGACGCGGGCGATGATGTCGTTCATCGCCTGCTCCGAAAAGGCCGTCTTGATTTCCTGGCCACAATTGCGCGCCTCGCCCGCCAGTTCGGGCGCGTTGGAGAGCAGCGATGGCAGGTTGAAGACCAGGATGCGCGCCAGTATCTCGCGCAGCATCTTTTCCTTTTTGCTATCGCGGATGAACTGGCGTTCCAGGTCGATCGGCATGAGCTCGCCCACCGGCACGACCGGTACGATAGGGCGGCTTTGCCAATTGTTCTCGACCAGTTCGTTGAGATGGCGTTCGAATTCGGCCAGGTCGCCATTGTCCTTGGCCCGCACCAGGCGGGTGCCGATCAGGCCGCTTTCCCCCGGTTGCCTGGCCAGCTTGGTAGCCAGGTTGGCCAGCAGGGCGTCCGCGCTCAGTCCCGGCTGGTCGCCCAGGATTTCTTCGTAGGCGATGCGGTAGGCCTCGGGAGTGGGCGCGATGCGCCTGGTCCCGAGTCGCTGGAAGGCTTCGCGGGCAATCTCGACGGGCGTGAGCGTGGACGGTTTCTTGGACATGCCGGCTGACTGTATTGTTGGTGTGTTCGTCTTGATGCGACAGGGAATTGCTTTACCGGTATCGGCGCATTGCCGGGTTTGCTTGAGCCAACCGGGCTCGTGCTGGCCTGCGTCGACCACATCGCTGTCCCGGAGCGATATGGGCCGGTTCGTACCGCGATAGGGCGGCACGACAGAATGGCAACTTATTCTACGTCAGCGGATTTTCCTTGGATGCCTTTAATAGGGGGAGAAAAAGCCCGCATCAGCCATTGCAGAGCTGATGTGGCATTTATTCCACCAGGTGATTGCGCAGTGCATAGTGGGTCAATTCGGCGTTATGGCGCATCTTCATCTTGGCCAGCACGCGAGATCGATACATGCTGATGGTCTTCACCGAGAGCAGCAGTTCGGCCGCGATATCGCTGACGGTCTTGCCGGAGGCGATCATGATCATGGTCTGGTATTCGCGGTCGGAGAGGGTCTCATGCAGGGGCGTCTCATGATCGAAGCCGATCTGGTTGGCCAGCTCCTGGGCCAGCGACGGGCTGACGTACTTGCGTCCGGAGGCGGCCTGGCGGATGGCTGCCAGCAATTCGGTCGGCGTCGCCTGCTTGTTGAGGAAGCCGGCCGCGCCGGCCTTCAGGGCGCGGATGGCGTACTGGTCTTCGCGATGGACCGACAGGATCAGTACCGGCAAGGCCGGATGTTCCTTGCGGATCTGCTTGAGGATGTCGATGCCGCTGCGGTCGGGCAGCACGATATCGAGCAGCATGACGTCACCATTGCCTTCGCGCGCCAGCTTGATCGCCTCCAGGCCATTGGCGGCATTGCCGGCCACGACGATATCCTTGCTGCCGGCGCAGATCTGGCGCAGGCCTTCGCGCACGATGGC
>JAFAMT010000062.1 GCA_019233085.1 Herbaspirillum sp. | reverse complement strand
GCCGCGCGCGCCGGCAATGCGCAGGTAGGTCTGGCGAATCGACAGGCCATCGCGCCGCGCCAGGTCCACCATCAGCTGCTGGCGGCTCTTGGCGCCATTGGTGGGGGGCAGTTCCGGCAGCGGCCCATCGACCGGATAGGGCGAGAGATCGAAGCTGACCATCTGCGACAACAGGCTCATGCCCACCACGGTGGGAATCAGTTCCTGCAGGGCCTGGAATTTCTCCTCGGCCTCGGCGCGGGTCGGCGCCACCACCGGGAACACGCCCGGCATGATGCGGATCTCCTCGGGTGCGCGGCCATAGGCGGCGGCACGCTGCTTGATGTCGGCATAGAAGCTGCGCGCCTCATCAAAGGTCTGGTGCGCCACGAAGACCACTTCGGCGGTGCGCGCAGCCAGGTCGCGGCCGGCTTCGGAGGCGCCGGCCTGCACCAGCACCGGCCGGCCTTGCGGCGAGCGCGCCACGTTCAAGGGGCCGCGTACCGAGAAATGCTTGCCCTTGTGATGGAGCACATGCAGTTTCTCGGGGTCGAAATACTGGCCACTTTCCTTGTCGCGCAGGAAGGCATCGTCTTCCCAGCTATCCCACAGGCCCTGGACCACCTGGTGGAACTCGGCGGCGCGCTCGTAGCGCAGGGCGTGGTCGATGTGGCGATCGAGGTTGAAGTTCTCGGCCTCGCCGTCGCCGCTGGAGGTCACCAGGTTCCAGCCGGCGCGGCCGCCACTGATCTGGTCCAGCGAGCCGAACTTGCGGGCGATGTTGAAGGGCTCGTTGAAGGAGGTCGAGGCCGTGCCGATCAGGCCGATGCGCTCGGTCACCGCCGCCAGCGCCGAGAGCAGCGTCAGTGGCTCGAACTGGTCAGCGCGCGCGGTGCGCGAGAGCGCCGCCAGGTTGCGGTTGCGCACGCCCACCGAATCCGAGATGAAGATGGCATCGAACTTGGCCGCCTCGGCCTGGCGCGCCAGTTCAACGTAATGGGCGAAATTGCTGCCGGCATCGGCCTGGGCCTCGGGATGGCGCCAGCCAGCGATGTGGTGGCCGGTCTGCATGAGGAAGGCGCCGAGGGCGAGTTGTTGTTTTGCTTGGGTCATGATGGTGAGGATGAAGAATCAGAGACTTTCGGCCGGCTGCAATGCGCTTGCCGCGTTCACCGCGCTCACGGCATTGGTCGCGCCAGCCGGCACGGCGGAGGCTTCGTTGAGGGCGGCCACCAGCGCATTGGCGGTCTGCGTGGCGCCGACCAGTTGTTCGCCGATGGCGTTGGACTCCCAGTTCACGCCGCGCAGCGGATGGCCGACGGCGTATAGGCCAGGCTGCAATTGCCCGTCGGCGCCATACAGCGCTCCCGTCCCCGGATCGGCGTCGATGCCGAAACCGGTGGCGTGGCGGCGCACCAGCTGGCGGCGCTGCAGCGCACTCACCAGCGGATCGCGGATGTGCTGCCAGTCGAATTCATAACCGGCGGCATTGACCACACGGTCTACCAGCAGGGTCTGGACGCTGTCCTGGCCGCGTGGAGTCCATTGCACGGCGACCTTGTCACCGGTGCGCTGCAAGCCATGCAGGCGACCTTTCAGCTGGCGCAGGCGCCCCTGTTGCTGGTAGCCGGCCAGCTTGCGGCTGGATTCGGGACCGGCACGGTGCAGCGAGATTTCCCAGAAGGGGCGCAGATGCCGCAGGAAGCGGCGGCGGTCGGCCGGGCTGGCCTTGGCCCACAGGGCGGGCACATGGGGGCGGATGGCCGGCGGCAGGTGCTGCCAGTCGGCACCGGCGGCACGCACGGCACGCCGCGCAGCACGGGTAGTGTTGACCAGTTCACGCAGGGTGGCCGGCAGGCGCTGCTCATCGAGCAAATCGGGCCAGGGCGTCTGCGTCCGGCGCGGCTGTACCAGCAAGCCATGGCGCGACAAGGCATGGAACTGTCCCTTGAAGCCAGCCCGTTCGGCGCTGAAGGCGGCATCCAGCGCGGTGAGGCTGGAGCCGATCAGCAGGATATCCTGGTCCTGCGCCACGCCTTGCCAGGCGTCGACGTTCCAGACGTCGTCGATATAACGATCACCCAATGCGCGGCGTTGTTCGGGCGAGCCGACGATCCGGTCCTCGCCCTTGCGGAACAGGCCCAGTGCCAAGACCACGCGACGGGCCGGCAGGTGGCGACCATCTTCCAGCAACAGGGTGTGACCGGTCTGGCCCTGCAGCTGCAGGTCGACCACACGTCCTTGCAGGATCTCCAGGCGTACCAGCGATCCGGCATCACGCAGCGCCTGCTGCAGTTCGTCCTGGAGATAGCTGCCGTAGAGGCGGCGTGGCGGGAAGGCGTCCAGGAAGCCGCCCTCGGCCACGCCCGGTGGCGGTGTCCAGCCGTGGCGCTGGGCATTGCGGGCCAGCCATTGCGGCAGGTGCGTGGGCTGGTCCGGATAAAGGCCGAACAGCTGCGCCGTGCCATTGACGATGTGGTCGGGATTGTCGGTGCTGTAGGCGATGCCACGGCCGATCTCGGCGCGGCTCTCGATGATGCTCAGTTTCAGCGGCGTGCGCTGGCCGCTGGCAGTCACGGCACGCAGCAGCTTGATGGCGGTGACCGTGCCGGCAAAACCGCCGCCGACGATGGCAATATCCGAAGTCGTTTCTGGCATCGCAGTTCCATAGTAAACAAGGTAATGGAAACGATACTAAGACAGCCGATATGATCGCGCTGCGCCCATTTTTCATGTGCTTATGCGCTTTTTGCATCATCGCGAAATGCTAACAAAAACGGCCGCATGAAGCGGCCGTCAGGTCTTGCAGGTCTATCCTTCAACGCCGTCCGCGCTGGGCCGACAGGCGTCGTACCACCGTGAGCAGGCAATCGATTTCCTCGAAGGTGTTATAGAACGCCAGCGACGGCCGCACCGTGGTTTCCACCCCGAAGCGGCGCAGGATGGGCTGGGCGCAATGGTGACCCGTGCGCACGGCGATGCCTTCCTGGTTCAGTGCCTTGCCCACTTCCTCGGTGCTGTAGCCATCGAGGACGAAGGACATCACGCTGGCCTTGTGGGCCGCCGTGCCGATCAGGCGCAGGCCGGGAATCTCGCCCAGCTTGTGCATGCCGTACTCCAGCAGGGCATGCTCGTAGCTGGCGATGTTCTCAATGCCGATGCGGTTGACGTAGTCGATGGCCGCACCCAGGCCGACGGCATCGGCAATATTGCCGGTGCCGGCTTCGAAGGTATTGGGCAGCGGCTGGAACACCGTCTTCTCGAAGGTGACGTCGGCAATCATGTTGCCGCCGCCTTGCCAGGGCGGCATGTCCTCCAGCACCTCGCGCCGGCCCCACAGGGCGCCGATCCCGGTGGGACCGAAGACCTTGTGACCGGAGAAGACGAAGAAGTCCGCCCCCAGCGCCTGCACGTCGGTACGCATGTGCGACACCGATTGCGCGCCATCGACCAGCGTACGGGCCCCGGCCAGGCGGGCCAGCTCGACGATCTCGCGGGTCGGGGTGACCGTGCCCAGGGCATTGGAGACCTGGGTGACGGCCACGATCTTGGTGCGCTCGTTCAAGAGCTTGGCGTATTCATCCAGCAGCACCTGGCCCGAATCGTCCACCGGGATCACCCGCAGCTTGGCGCCTTTCTCGGCCGCCAGCTGTTGCCAGGGGACGATGTTGGCGTGGTGCTCCAGATGCGAGACGATGATCTCGTCGCCCGCGCCCACGTGCTTGCCGCCCCAGGACTTGGCCACCAGGTTGATGGCCTCGGTGGTGCCGCGCACGAAGATGACTTCGTTCACGTCGGGCGCATTGATGAAGGCGCGCACGCGTTCCCGTGCACCTTCATAGGCATCGGTGGCCCGCGCGGCCAGTTCATGCGCAGCGCGATGGATGTTGGAATTCTCGCGCTGGTAGAACTCGCTGATGCGGTCGATCACCGACTGCGGCTTTTGGGTGGTCGCGGCGTTATCGAACCAGATCAACTGGCGGCCGTTGACGCGTTCCTGCAGGATCGGAAAGTCGCGACGTACCGCATGCACATCGAAAGCCGCCGCCTGGCTGGCCCCGGCAGGCTGGTGGACCGCATGCGGCGCCGGCTTGGCCGGGGTCACGTAGCCGCTGGGCAACTCCACCGCGTGCAGGAAGTAATACTGCGGCTCCGTGCTGGCAGCAGGCGCCACCTGGGTAGCACCCGGATGACCATGACCGCCGTCGAGGAAGTAATAGCCCGCCGTCGAGGGTGCCGCCGGGGCGGCCGCCGGCACTGCCTGTGGCGCGCCGGTGACTGTGCCCCCCAGGCGCGGCTCATAGGCCGGCAGGGTGGAAAAGACCTTGTCGGGCGTACCGTTGCCGGCAGCGGCGGCTGGTGCCAGCGAGGGCGCACGATTGCCCAGCGTCAGCACCTGGTGCGGCGAGGACGGGATCAGGTTCAGGCCCGGTGCCAGCCCCTGCGGGATGGCCGTGCCCGGCACGCCCTGGCTGGTGCCGGCCGGGCTGGACAGGGGCGAGGCCGGCGGCGTGAAGTTGGCCGGCGGCTGTGCCCCCGGCACCCCGGCGGCGCCGGGGAAGGAGGGCGCGGCAAACAGCTCGGTGGCCAGCCGCGCCAGCAGGGCCGGATCGAACGGCGCCGCCGACGCGTCCTGGCCCGGCAAGCCGGCGCCCTCGGATGCGGAAGTGAGGATGCTCACGATGGCGACCTCTTATTTGTAGGTATCGGGATAGTCGTGATACTTGTTGACCTCGACATCGTCCAGTACCGCCAGCGCATCGCTGGTCAACACGGCCAGCGAGCAATACAGCGAGATCAGGTAGGAGGCGATGGCATGGTTGTTGATGCCCATGAAGCGCACCGACAGGCCCGGGCTCTGTTCACCCGGCAGGCCAGGCTGGTACAGGCCGACCACGCCCTGGCGCTTGTCACCCACGCGCAGCAGCAGGATCTTGCTCTTGCCATCGGCCACCGGCACCTTGTCGGAAGGGATCAGCGGCACGCCACGCCAGGTGATGAACTGCGAACCGAACAGGCTGATGGTCGGCGGCGGGGTGCCACGACGGGTAGCTTCGCGGCCGAAGGCGGCGATGGCCAGCGGGTGCGCCAGGAAGAAGGCCGGTTCCTTCCAGACCTTGGTGAGCAGCTCGTCCAGGTCGTCCGGGGTGGGTGCGCCGGTCAGCGGGAAGATGCGCTGTTCCTCGGTCACCTGGGCCAGCAGGCCGTAGTCCGGGTTGTTGATCAGTTCGCTTTCCTGGTTTTCCTTGATGGTCTCGATGGTCAGGCGCAGCTGTTCCTTGATCTGGTCGTGCGGGCTGCTGTACAGGTCGGAGACGCGGGTATGCACGTCCAGCACGGTGGAGACGGCATTGAGGAAGTACTCGCGCGGATGCTCTTCGTAGTCCACGAAGGTACGCGGCAGCTGGTTTTCTTCGTGGCGGGCGGTGCAGGTGACCTTGATCGATTCCGGGTTCTTGACCTTGTTCAAGCGATAGATACCCGCTTCGACCGGCACCCACTGCAGCAGGTGCGTCAGCCAGCGTGGGCTGATGGTTTCGAGCTGGGGTGCGGTCTTGGTGGCATTGGCAAGTTGCCGTGCTGCGTTATCGCCGAGTGCGGTGGTACCGCCGACAGTTGCGGACATCTGGACTCCGTAGGGTAAGGTTGCGGGGACTGCTGGGTGCGCACTGGGCGCATGCTCAATACTTCGTGCGGTGCTTCAAAAACGGCAGGCGAAGTGTCGCGGCTACCGCCATCGGCCTCAACATGCTATAGCCATCAACTTGAGACCGCGTACCAGGTTCTGCTGGCTGATATGTTCTCCGTGCGTCACCAGGGCCGACGGCGACAGGGTCAGCGCCGTGGCCAGTTTTTCCACCGTCACCAGCGAGGCGATGGCCGTGCCGCGCTCGATTTCGCCGATGTAGGAGCGGTTCAGGTTGGAATTCTCGGCCAGCCGTTCCTGCGACCACCCGCGTGCGCGCCGCAACTGGCGCACGCCGATGCCAAAACTTTGCACCAGGGCACTGGAGAGGGCCTCCTCGTCGGCCGTGCGCGCCACCGTGGGGGCGCTGCTCATGCCGCCGCCGCGCTGACCAGCGACAGCGCATCCTCGCGCGACGCCGCTTGGGCGATATGGGCGCCGGCCGGCACATCATGCGTGAGCCAGACATTGCCGCCGATCACCGCGCCCCGTCCCAGGCGGATACGGCCCAGGATGGTGGCTCCGGCGTAGATTACCACGTCGTCCTCGACGATGGGATGGCGCGCCAGGCCTTTTTCCAGCTTGCCCTCGGCGTCGGTGGGGAAGCGCTTGGCCCCCAGGGTGACGGCCTGGTAGATGCGCACATTGTTGCCGATGATGGCGGTTTCGCCGATCACCACGCCGGTACCGTGGTCGATGAAGAAGCCGCTACCGATCTGGGCGCCAGGGTGGATGTCGATGCCGGTGGCGCCATGCGCCAGTTCGGCGATGATGCGCGCCAGCAATGGCAGGCCCAGCTGGTACAGCCGGTGTGCCAGGCGGTAATGGATCATGGCCAGGGTGCCGGGGTAGCACAGCAGCACCTCGTCCACGCTGCGCGCAGCCGGATCGCCCTGGTAGGCGGCCAGTACGTCGGTATCGAGCTGACTGCGAATCTGCGGCAGCGAGGCGCCGAAGGCGCGGGTGATGGAGATGGCGTCTTCATCCAGCGTGGGCGTGGCCTGCCCGAGCAGGCCGGCGCTGTACTTCAGCTCCAGTCGCACCTGTTCCAGCAGTGCATGCAGGGCCGCATCGAGAGCATGGGCGACGTGGAAGTTCTCGCTTTCCTGGCGCAGGTCCGGCGGACCCAGGCGCATCGGGAAGAGCACGCCCTTGAGCGTATTGACGATGCCGTCAAGCGCATCGCGGGAGGGGAATTCGCGGCCATTGGAATCATTATTGCGCCGCTGGGCGACCCGCCAGTCCACTCGCGCTTCATGCAGGGACTGGACGATCTGGTGGATATCGAAATTGGCCATGGGAGAGTCGTGACGTTTCTGGGTCAAGCTGGCGGCTGCCCGCGGGCAGGGGAGGTCGAAGCGTTCAGTCCTGCACCCAGGGCAGGCCGTGGAAACGCCAGCCATCGGCCTTGCCGCGCTGCTGCGCGGCATCGATCTCACCCTCGAAGCCTTCCAGCACGTTGAAGATACAGGTCAACCCGGCCTTGGCAGCTGCCTCGGCCGCCAGGGCCGAACGCTTGCCGCTGCGGCACAGCAGCAGTGCCGGCACGTCCTTGCCACCGATCTTGCTCTCCAGCTCGCGCACGAAACGCGGGTTGCGCGACAGCGCCGTGCCCGTGGCCCAGGCCACATGCAGGCTATCGGGCACATGGCCGACGAACTTGCGTTCCTCGGCGCTGCGCACGTCGACCAGCAACACCTTGCCGGCAGACACCAACTCCCACGCTGCCTGCGGGCTGATGCCGCCGGCATAGAGCAGGCCGGCGGCCGCGGCCTGCTCGCGGATGGCGGCCAGTTCGGGCGGCAATTCGCCGGCCGGTTGCGGGGACGTGGGCTTGGGGATGGCACTCAGGGACGACATTGAAATTCTCCATGAACGGGTCAGCGATATTTGCCGCCATTTGATGGCTATAGACGGCAATCCATGGCCTCACTCTAAAACCAGGGCCAGCTTTGGTGAACGAATAAAAGGGATGTTTTAAATGCGAAAAATGTATAAAGAAACTCTCCCTTCATCACGCGTTTCGCCTTGCAAAAGCTGCGCATGGATATGCGAATCGATTCGTTCCCCTGGCCGGCCCGGGCGGAGTAAGGTCACAACAGCCGTCCGTGCACCATCAACAACATCATCGCCAAAGCCTGACGATGCCGACGCCGCCTCACACCGGGCGGCCGGCGTCATAAAGCGCGGCACGGCCAACCTGAGCAGCCGGCATCCCGCAGGGAGGGGCCGGCATGTCGTCGAAACAACGCCGTGGCCGCCAACAATACGATCACCGGGTCGCGGCGTCTCATGTGGAGGTGTCTGTCAAATGTCAAATCCAACAATCGCCAATGCCGTCAATTCGCAGGTCGGGCGAACGGCCCGTTTCAACGAGGACTGGCTGGCCCTGGGCATAGGCCTGCTGATCTTTGCGCTGGCCCTGAGCGGCCTGGCCGGTGCCAACCTGCTGGGTTGGGTGGTTTCCACCTCGGTCTGGCACGACCCGGCCAGCGCGCTGGGCCCGACCGCCAAGAGCTATGCCGGTCTGGGCGGCATCGGCGCCTTGCTGGTGACCTACCTGGCGCTGCTGGCCGTGCTCTCGCTGGGCGCGTCGCTGCTGAAACTGCCGGTGCGGCGCTTCGCACTGGCCTTCACGGTGGTGTTCGCGCTGGCCTACCTGAGCTGGTTCATCGGCAACAACGCCTACCTGGCCGCCGTCACGCCAGCGGACCTGCAGAAGTTCGACATCGGCTGGTCGCTGCGGCTGACCAACGAGGGTGGCTTCGTCGTGGCGCTCATCGTCGGTCTGGTCATCAGCAATGTCTTCCCGCGCTTTGCCGACTGGCTCAAGGAAGCCATCCGCCCCGAGCTCTACATCAAGATCGCCATCGTCATCCTGGGCGGCTTCATCGCCGTGACCATCGCCGGCAAGCTGTCCCTGGCCAGCTCGGTGCTGCTGCGCGGTCTGGCAGCCATCATCGAGGCCTACCTGATCTACTGGGCGGTGGTGTACTTCGTGGCGCGCAAATGGTTCGGCTTCTCGCGCGAATGGGCCGCCCCGCTGGCCTCGGGCATCTCGATCTGCGGCGTGGCCGCAGCCATCGCCACGGGCGGGGCGATCCGCTCGCGCCCGGCAGTGCCGGTGCTGGTGTCTTCGCTGGTGGTGATCTTTGCGGTGATCGAGGTGCTGGTACTGCCCTGGCTGGCCCAGACCTTCCTCTGGCAGGAGCCGTTGGTGGCGGCTGCCTGGCTGGGCCTGTCGGTCAAGACCGATGGTGCGGCGGTGGCCGCCGGCGGCATCACCGAAGCGCTGATCCAGGCCAAGAACGCGGCCCAGGGCATCCACTACCAGAGTGGCTGGATCCTCGGCACCACGGCCACCGTCAAGGTGTTCATCGATGTCTTCATCGGCATCTGGGCCTTCATCCTGGCCTATGTCTGGACCAACCATATCAACGTCCAGGCTGGCCAGCCGCGTGCGCGTGCCTGCGAGATCTGGGAGCGTTTCCCCAAGTTCATCCTGGGATTCGTGGCGACCTTCCTGATCGGCTTCTGGCTGGCCACCACCAGCTCACCGGAGACGCTGGCCAAACTCACACCGTCGGTAGGCGTGGCCAATACCTTCCGGGTGATCTTCTTCATCCTGACCTTCTTCTCCATCGGTGTGCTCTCCAACTTCCGCAAGCTGTGGGAAGACGGCCTGGGCAAGCTGGTCGGGGTCTATGCGGTGAGCCTGTTCGGCTTCGTGATCTGGGTCGGCCTGCTGGTGTCGTGGATCTTCTTCGCCGGGGTCAAGCCGCCGCTGGCCAACTGATTCAACTGATTCTTTCAGTCTTTACCTACAAGGAAACGTCCATGTCGCAACCACAAACACATGCCGAACTGAAGCAGGAACTGGCTGCCACCAAGGAGGTGGAGCCGCTGCTGCCGATCGAGAAGAAACTCATCGCCGGCAGTCTCATCACCGGCATCGCCTTGCTGGTGGTGCTGGTGGTGGTCAATCGCCTGTTCCCCCTGAACGTCTGAGGACGCAGCGGCCACAACGAGAGCCAAGACAGCGGGCGGGCAGGGCGGTAACGCCCGGAGCCCGCCCGTTGCTTTGCGGGTCCGCTGGTCCGTTCCCGCCCCCTGACCCGACGACGACAAACGCATTAACAAATGCGAAATCGGTCGTTCCGCAGCGGGCATGGCCTGTCTTACGCTGCGCGGGTGTTTCAATTCAACATCCTCTCGGGAAAAACAATGCGCGCAAACCGCCGTCAATTTCTGCTCTCTTCCGGAGCCCTGCTGGTCTCCACTGCCTGGCCCTCGATTTCCTTCTCCCAGACCGAACCCCGCCGTGGTGGCGTACTCAACGTCCACCTCGGTTCTGAGCAACGGATCCTGAACCCGTCCCTGCGCGCCTCCACCGGCGTCTATATCGTCACCAGCAAGATCGTCGAGTCGCTGGTGGACCTGGATGCGGACGGCAAGCCGGTGCCGCAACTGGCGACCTCCTGGAGCAGTTCCGCCGACGGCAAGACCATCACCTTCAAGCTGCGCGAAGGCGTGAAGTGGCACGACGGCAAGCCCTTCACCGCCGCCGACGTGCAATACAACGCGCTGGAACTGTGGAAGAAGCAGCTCAACTACGCCACCGCCCTGCATCTCTACCTGCATGCGGTCGATACCCCCGATGCCCACACCGTGGTCTTCCGTTACGAGCGGCCGATGCCGCTGGACCTGCTGCTGCGCGCACTGGCCGATCTCGGCTACGTGGTGCCGCGCCACGTCTACGAAAAGACCAACGTGCTGGAAAACCCTGCCAATACCGCCCCCATCGGCACCGGCCCGTTCCGCTTCGTGGAGTACCAGCGCGGCCAGTACATCATCGCCGAGCGCAACCCCGACTACTGGCGCCGTGGACAGCCTTACCTGGACCGCATCGTCTGGCGCATCATCACCGACAAGTCGGCCGCCACCGCCGCGCTGGAAACCGGTGCGCTGCAACTGTCGGCCTATTCGCAACTGGCCCTGGCCGACCTGGACCGCTTGCGCAAGAACCCCAAGTTCGAGGTGCGCAGCAAGGGGCTGGAGGCCAACCAGTTCAACAACACGCTGGAATTCAACTTCCGCCGCAAGGAACTGGCCGATGTGCGGGTGCGCCGCGCCATCGTGCATGCCATCGACATCAGCTATTTCATCGACAACTTCCTCTACGGCCTGGGCAAGCCGGCCAACGGGCCGATTCCCTCGACCTCCCCGTTCTCGCCCAAGGGCGCCAAGCCGCCGTATCCCTTCGATACCAAGCGCGCCGAGGCCTTGCTGGACGAAGCCGGCTACAAGCGCGGCAAGGGCGGTGTGCGCTTCTCGCTGAAGCTGGTGCCGATCCAGAACGGCGAGGATGTGCCGCTGCTGGCCACCTTCATCCAGCAATCGCTGGAGACGGTGGGCATCAAGGTCGAGATCGTCCAGTACGATATCGCCGGCGCCCTGACGGCCATCTACAAGGACGGCAACTTCGACATCGCCACCGGCTGGCACCAGTTCCGCGGCGACCCGGCGGTATCCACCACCGTCTGGTATCGCTCCGGCAGCCCGGCCGGCGCGCCCTGGACCAACCAGTACGGCTGGAAATCCGAGAAGGTCGACAAGCTCATCGACGATGCCGCCAGCGAGATCGATCCGGCCAAGCGCCGCGCCTTGTACGCCCAGTGGGTGCAGGCGGTCAACGAGGAGCTGCCGATCTGGATGGCCACCGAGCGCGAGTTCTATTCGGTGGTCAACCGCAGCGTGCAGAACGGCCACAACAATGCCCGCTGGCCCTCCAGCAGCTGGCACGACACCTGGCTCAAGGCATAAGGAGCCACGGCATGCGTCTGTTTGCCCTGGCCGCGCGCCGCCTGCTGGCGGCGGTGCCGGCCTTGCTGATCATCCTGGCCGGGCTGTTCCTGCTGCTGCAGCTGGCCCCGGGCGACACCGTCGATGCGCTGGTGGCGCAGATGGGCGGCGGCGACGCCACCATGATCGCCAGCCTGCGCGAATATTACCGGCTCAATGATTCGGTCTCGGTGCGCCTGGGCGACTACCTGTGGCGCCTGGTACACCTGGACCTGGGCCACTCGGCGATCTATGGCAAGCCGGTGGCGCTGGTGATCGCAGAACGCCTGCCGGCCACCTTGCTGCTGATGGGCTCGGCGCTGGCGATCGCCTTCGCGGTCGGCATGGCGCTGGGCGTGCTGGCCGCACGCCGGGTCAATCGCTGGCCCGATACCCTGATCTCCACGCTGGGACTGGTGTTCTATGCCACGCCTTCGTTCTGGTTCGGCCTGATGGGCATCTTCGTCTTCGCCATCTGGCTGGACTGGCTGCCCTCGGGCGGTTTCGAATCGATCGACGTCTCGCTGCACGGCCTGGCCCGGGTCGCCGATATCGCCTGGCACCTGGCCTTGCCGACGGTGACGCTGTCGCTGATCTTCCTGGCGGTGTACCTGCGCATCATGCGCGCCTCCATGCTGGAGGTCTCGACCCAGGACTTCGTGCGTACCGCGCGCGCCAAGGGCGTGGGCGAGACCGCCGTGGTGGTGCGCCACATGTTGCGCAATGCGCTCTTGCCCATGGTCACCCTGGTGGGACTGCAGGCCGGCACCATGCTGGGCGGCTCGGTGGTGGTGGAAACCGTGTTTGCCTTGCCGGGACTGGGCCGGCTGGCCTACGAGGCGGTGGTGCAGCGCGACCTGAACACCTTGCTGGGCATCGTGTTCGTCTCGGCCTTGCTGGTCATCGCCATCAATTTTCTGGTCGACCTGCTCTACGCGCGGCTGGACCCCCGCATCAACGGCACGCATTGATGATCTGAATTCATGAATCTGTTCAAACGTTACCTCAACAATCCCGCCGCCGTGGTCGGCCTGCTGCTGTTGCTGGCAGTGCTGGCGGCGGCACTGACGGCCGGCTGGGCCTATCCGCGCAATCCGCTGTCGCTCGCGGGCCGTCCCCTGCAATGGCCGGGCGACAGCAGCCGCTTCCTGCTGGGCACCGACCAGGTCGGGCGCGACATCGCCGCCCAGATCCTCTACGGTGCCCGGGTCTCGCTGGGCATCGGCGTGGTGGCCACCGCCATCGCCGCCGTGATCGGCCTCGTGCTGGGCGCGGTGGCCGGTTTCTATGGAGGCTGGATCGACGACCTGCTCATGCGCATCACCGAAGCCTTCCAGATCCTGCCCAACTTTTTGCTGCTGCTGGTGCTGGTGGCGGTGTTCGGCTCCGAGATCACTACCGTGGTGCTGTCCATCGGGGTGGTGTCCTGGCCGCCGGTGGCGCGCCTGACGCGTGCGCAGTTCCTGGCGCTGCGCCACAGCGAATTCGTGCAGGCCGCGCGCAGCCTGGGCGTGGGTGATATCAAGCTGATCTTCCGCGAGATCCTGCCCAATGCCTTGCCGCCGGTGATCGTCTACGCCAGTGTCATCATGGCCGTGGCCATCTTGCTGGAGAGTGCGCTGGCCTTCCTCAACCTGTCCGACCCCAATGTGCCGTCCTGGGGCAACCTGATTGGTGCCGGCCGTGGCGTGATCCGGGTGCAGTGGTATGTCTCGGCCATTCCCGGCATGGCCATCCTGGTGACGGTCCTGGGCATTTCGCTGGTGGGCCAGGGGCTCAACGATGCCCTCAACCCAAGGTTGCATCGCTCATGAACGCTCCCCATCCCATTCCCGCGTCGGCCCTGCAGACGCCCCCGGATGCCGCGCCCTTGCTGGCGCTCAGGCAACTATCGATCGCCCTGCCCAAGGGCGCCGACCGCGCCCTGGCGCTGGACGACGTCTCGTTCGACCTGCACGCCGGCGAAGTCCTGTGTGTGGTCGGCGAAAGCGGTTCGGGCAAGTCGCTCACCGCCAATGCCTTGCTGGGCTTGCTGCCGGAAGGCGTCAGGACGGTCGCCGGGCAAGCCATCTGGCAGGGGCGCGAAGACCTGCTCACGCTGTCACCG
>JAFAMT010000431.1 GCA_019233085.1 Herbaspirillum sp. | reverse complement strand
TGGAGGCGAAGCTGAAGAACACCATCAGCAGCAACAGGCTGGCAAACGCCAGCAGCTTCTGGCGCGCGGCCGGGTTGAACAGGCGGGCGCGCAAGCCCGGGGAAGTCTCTGGAGTGGCCATGGATGCGGTGGGAGCGGAGTGGATATTGTTTGCCATGATCGTCGGTGCTCTGGGTTCGGATGGAATGGGGCGGCGTATTTTTGGAGAGAGGTGGCTAGAGCACCGCCGATTCGCGTTGCGTGGCCAGCTGCATGATCTTTTCCTGGGTGGCCTCGGCACGGGAGAGCTCGCCCGTCACGCGCCCTTCGCACATCACCAGGATGCGGTGGCTCATGCGCAACACCTCGGGCAGCTCGGAGGAAATCATGACGATGGCCTTGCCCTGCGCAGCCAGGGCGTCAAGCAGCTTGTAGATCTCGCTCTTGGCGCCGATATCGATGCCGCGCGTGGGTTCGTCGAAGAACAGGATGTCGCAGTCGCGCAGCAGCCACTTGGCGATCACGATCTTTTGCTGATTGCCGCCCGAGAGCAGGCGCGCCTGCTGTTCCACCGACGGCGTCTTGATGGCCAGCTGGCGCACATAGCCCTGTGCCGCCGCGCGGATGGCGCGCTGGTCCATGAATCCGGCGCGGGTGAAGCGCCCCATGCTGGAGAGCGCGATATTGGCCTGCACATCCATGCCCACGGCCAGGCCGAAGTGCTTGCGGTCTTCCGACAGGTAGCCGATGCCATGGGCCACCGCATCGGCCGGCGACTTGATCAGCGCCCGGCCGCCGTGGATGATGATCTCGCCCGACTCCAGCGGATCGGCGCCGAAGATGGCGCGTGCCACCTCGGTGCGGCCAGCGCCCATCAGGCCGGCAAAGCCGAGGATCTCGCCGCGCCGCAACTGGAAGCCGACCTCGCGGATGGCGCGGCCACGATTGAGGCCGCGCACCTCCAGCACCACCTCGTTGGCGGAGGTATCAGGCGGGGTGCGCTGCTCGCCGTCGAGGGCGCGGCCCACCATCATGGCAATGATGCTGTCCATGGAAGTCCCCTCCATGGGAACGGTAGCGATGTACTTGCCATCGCGCATGACGCTGACGCGGTCGGCGATCTGGCGCAGTTCATCCATCTTGTGCGAGATGTAGACGATGCCCACGCCCTGCGCCTGCAGGTCGCGGATGATGCGGAACAGTTCGCCGATCTCGGCATTGTTGAGTGCGGCCGTCGGCTCATCCATGATCAGCACGCGCGAATCGAAGGACAGCGCCTTGGCAACCTCCACCATCTGCTGGCGGGCCACGGTCAGCTCGCCCACCGGCGTGCGCGGATCGAGATCCAGGCGCATGCGCGCGAAGATGGCGGCGGACTGGCGGTTCAAGGCATCCTCATCGACGAACAGGCCGAAGGCGCGGCGCGGCTCGCGGCCGATGAAGATGTTCTGTGCCGCCGTCAGATGGTTCATCAGGTTCAGTTCCTGATGGATGATGCCGATGCCCAGGGCTTGCGCCTGGCGTGGTTCGCTGATCTGCACCGCGCGGCCGTCCAGCAGGATCTCGCCGCTGTCGCATTGGTAGACGCCGGAGAGGATCTTCATCAGCGTGGACTTGCCGGCCCCGTTCTCCCCCATCAGGGCATGGACTTCGCCGGCGGCCAGCTCGAACTGGCAATTGTCCAGCGCCAGCACGCCGGGAAAACGCTTGCTGACGTTGCGCAAGGCAATCAGTGGCGCTGCCGGCGTGGCCGATGGCGGGGATGTTGCAGATGTTGTCGATGTTACTGGCATTGCCGCTGTCTCCTGGTCTGCTTGTATGCTCATCCTGGATGCATTGCCGGCCCTGTCCCGGGTCCTGGTCGATGCGCGATGCTTGCTGCTTGCTACGACTCTGAGGTCGCTATGCCGGCGCTGCGGCCGTCCCTGCTGGTTCAGGCAGCGCTCACGGCTGCTGCCCGAGGTCGAAGATACGGGTCATCGCCACCCACTTCTCCCCGGCCGGCGTCCACGGCGTGGGCGCCTGGAAGCGCCACATCAGATCCTCCCACTGGCGAACCCGCGGGTCATCCTGCATGGCAGCGGCCATCGCCGCGGCATCGTAGACGGCGTCGTCGGTTTCCATCACCATGGTCATGCGCGTGCCCAGGCGATAGATCTCCATCCCGGTCACGCCATGCCGGCGCAGGTGCTGCGCGATCTCGGGCCAGATGCGGCGGTGATAGGCCTCGTACTCGGCGATCAGGGCCGCATCGTCCTTCAGGTCCAGGGCCAGCAGGTGTCGCATGCTTGGCTCCTTCAGGTCAGTGCGCGGTCGAGATGGGTATAGCCCCCATCGACGAAGACCCACTGCCCGGTAGTGTGCGAAGAGCGGCCCGACAGCAGGAACACCGCCATGTCGGCCATTTCCTCGGCGGTGGTGAAACGCTTGCCCAGCGGGATCTTGCTGGTGATGGCATCAAGCTTTTCCTGGGGATGCTCGAAGGTGGCGATCCACTTCTCGTACAACGGTGTCATCACCTCGGCCGGGATCAGCGCATTGACGCGCACGCCATCATCGCGCAGGGCCGCTGCCCACTCGCGCGTCAGCGACAGCTGCGCGCCCTTGGAGGCGCAATAGCCGCTGGTATTGCCCTGGCCGGTGACGGCCGTCTTGGACGAAACATTGATGATGGCGCCGCGCGTGGCCTTCAGGTGCGGGACGCAGTAGTGTGCCATCACGTAGTAGTGGATCAGGTTGCGCTCCAGCGAAGCCACGAATTCGTCGCGGCCAGCCTCCAGCCCCACGCTGTCGTTGACGCCGGCATTGTTGACCAGGCCATCGAGGCGCCCGAAGCACTGCACGGTCTCAGCCACGGCCTCGCGGCAACGTGCATCGTCCTGCAACTCCAGCTGGAACAGCGCCGCACGCGGCTGCAGTTCGAGCAGGCGCGCCCAGAAATGCGGCTCCGGTTCGCTGCGCGCAAACACCACCGGGATGGCGCCCTCGGCGGCCAGTTGCATGCTGATCGCGCCGCCGATGCCGGAGGCGCCGCCGGTGACGATGACAATCTTGTCTTGCAGGTTCAGGTCCACTTCAGTCTCCGTTATTTTTTATATCGTTGTCTGTTGCGGGCTATCGTGCGCTAGCCACGAAAGCGGTACTGCTCCAGCGACTCCGGCTTCATCTCGATGGAAAAACCGGGCCGGGTCGGCGGCATGTAGGCGGCGTTCCTGACCACGCAGGGATCGACGAAGTGCTCGTGCAGATGATCCACGTATTCGGTCACGCGCCCTTCCTTGCTGCCGGAAATGCACAGGTAATCGATCATCGACAGGTGCTGCACGTATTCGCACAGGCCCACGCCACCGGCGTGCGGGCAGACCACCTTGCCGTACTTGGCGGCCATGAGCATCACGGCCAGGATCTCGTTGACACCACCGAGCCGGCAGGAATCGATCTGCACCACGTCGATGGCGTCACGCATGATGAACTGCTTGAACAACACCCGGTTCTGGCACATCTCGCCGGTGGCGACCTTGACCGCACCGATGCCGGCGCGGATCTTGCGATGGCCTTCCACATCATCGGGTGAGGTCGGCTCCTCGATGAACCAGGGCTGGGCAAACGCCAGGGCATTGACCCAGTCGATGGCCTGGTCGACTTCCCAGACCTGGTTGGCATCGATCATCAGGCGGCGCTCCGGGCCCAGCACCTCGCGGGCGATGCGCACGCGGCGCTTGTCGTCGTCGAGGTCGCGACCGACCTTGAGCTTGACGTGGCTGAAGCCGGCATCGATGGCTTCCTGGCACAGGCGGCGCAGCTTGGCATCGTCATAGCCCAGCCAGCCGGCCGAGGTGGTGTAGCAGGGATAGCCCTCCTGCTGCAGGATGCGCAGGCGCTCGGCCTTGCCGGCAGCCTTCTCGCGCAGCAGGGCCAGCGCTTCATCGGGAGTGATGCAATCGGTGAGGTAGCGGAAGTCGATGGTGCGCACCAGCTCCTCGGGTGACATGTCGGCCACCAGTTGCCACAACGGCTTGCCGGCGGCCTTGGCCCACAGGTCCCAGGCGGCATTGACCACCGCGCCGGTGGCCAGGTGGATGGCACCCTTGTCCGGGCCGATCCAGCGCAACTGGCTGTCGGAGGTGACATGGCGCCAGAAGCGGCCCATGTCGGCGGCGATCCATTCCAGCTCCAGGCCCACCACCAGGTGCTCCATGGCGCGGATGGCGGCACAGCAGATCTCGTTGCCGCGACCGATGGTGAAGGTCAGGCCATGGCCCTTGAGCTGCCCGTGGTCGGTGTCGAGGATGACATAGGCAGCGGAATAGTCCGGATCCGGATTCATCGCATCCGAACCGTCCAGCGATTGCGAGGTGGGAAAGCGCACGTCCAGCACGCGCATGGCGGTAATCTTGGTCATCGGTCTCTAGGTTGAATCGCCGATCCTGAGTGCAGGCTGCCAACGCGGGCGTACGCCGGTCTCCTCGGCGGGCAGGCTGCGTTGTGGGCGGCCTGTCGTTATTATCATCTGCGGGGGCTGAGCCCCGGCTCACTCACAAATAAAATATGTTTTCATATGTGGGTGACAGAGCATAACCTCGATTATCCTCTCATTGACTGGCCAAGCCGATGAAGTTTAGGGAAGGACCGATATCGATTAATGCATGACAGACGATCAACAATAATTGAGCCAGTAAAAAATACTTTTACAAATAAAATTGCGTCGTTTATAAATTCGCCTACAATCCAGACCGGAAATTTCGGCATTCATTCAAATAATTTCGGGAATCCGAGATCGATCCCACCTCGACGCGAGCGACCAGGCACCATGCCCAGAACCAGGAAAATCAATCCCTCCGACGCCGATGCCGATGCCGTGCAGACGGCCGCAACGGTCACCGACAGCGACGACGACGCCGGCACCGCCAAGAACCGCTACGCCGCGCCGGCCCTGGACAAGGGGCTGGATATCCTGGAACTGCTGAGCCGTTCAGAGCAGATGCTGACCCTGAACCAGATCTCCCGGCAACTGGGGCGCAGCGTCAACGAGATCTTCCGCATGGTGGTGACGCTGGAACAGCGCGGCTACCTGATCGCCGACAACGACCACTATCGCCTGTCACTGAAACTGTTCGAACTGGCCCATCATCACCAGCCGATCCGCTCGCTGGTCAGCACCGCCCTGCCGCACATGCGCGAACTGGCCAACCGCGCCGTGCAATCGAGCCACCTGACCGTCTACGAGGCCGGCCGCGTGATCGTGGTGGCGCAGGTCGACAGCCCCGAGCGCTGGGCCTTTGGCCTCAAGGTCGGGGCACTGGTGAGCCTCACCGATACCGCCTCCGGCCATGTGCTGCTGGCCTTCCGCGACGAGGCCGAGCGCGCCAGCATGCTGGCCGCGCATGTGCGCATGGATGGCGAGCAGGAGATCGAAGCGGCGCAACTGATGCGCCAGATCGAAGAGACCCGCAAGCGCGGCCATTCGCGCATGGAGAGCCGCCAGATCCGCGGCGTGGTCAATCTTTCCTATCCCATCATGGGCGCCAACAACCGCATGCTGGCCGCCCTGAACGTCCCCTACATCGAACGCATCGACAAGAAGGTCAACCCCAGCCTGGACGAGGTACAAGGCATCGTCCAGGAAATCTCGGCGCGGCTGTCGCGCCTTATGGGCGATTCCAGCTTCGGTGCCTGAACCGAAGGGTGCGGCTCTGCCTAGGCGCCGAAGCGCGCTTCCGGCAAGCCACGTACGCCGTCCAGGGCGATCGAGAACAAGGCGCCGGCCGATGGATCCCGGGCGCGCTGCTGCGCGTCCATGCCTTCATGGGCTGTGGTCACATAAAGGGTATCGAGGGCGGCGCCCCCGAAGGCCACGCAGCTGGGCTGGCTGGCGGGGATGTCGATGATGCGGTCGACACTGCCATCGGGCGCAAAACGCACCACCCGCGCGCCACCCCATTGGGCGTTCCAGACATAGCCGTCGGCGTCGACGGTGGAGCCGTCGGGACTGCCCGGCTGCTGCGCCAGGTCGGCGAAGACGCGCTGGCCGCTGACCGCACCGGAGGTCGCGTAGTCGCAGACCATGATCTTCCTGGTCAGGGTGTCGCAGTGGTACATCAGCTGCCCATCGGGGCTGAAGCAGATGCTGTTGGAAATGGCGATTCCTGGGAGCGGCAGGCGCTCCAGGATGAGATCGGTATTGAGCCGGTAGAAGCTGGCGATGGGTTCGCGGCCGGCATCTTCATTGAGGGTGCCGAAGACGAAACGTCCCTGGCGGTCGCAACGACCATCGTTCAGGCGTGTGGTGGACAAGTCATCCTCGACCCGGCAGATCGGCGTGATGGTGCCGGTGGCCAGATGGAAGAAGGCCAGGCGCGAAGCCAGGCCGATCAGCAACTGCTCGGGATCGGCCGTGAAGGCATAGCAGCACAGGCGCTCGGGCATGCCCCAGCTGCGCGTGGCACCGCTTTGCGGATGGTGGTTCCACAGGCGGGCAGCGTGGATGTCGGTCCAGAAGACCGATTGCGTGCGTTCGCACCACAGCACACCTTCGCCCAGTTCATGTTGTCCATCGACCAGCAATTGCGCATTCATCGGGGTTCCGCCTGCAAATCAAAGAAATGAGAAAAACGAGATAAACAATATAGATCCATTCGCTGGTGTCTGACAGACACACAACGGGCACACAACGGGCACATAACGGACACACAATCGGCCCGCCATAACGACAAAAAAGGGTGGGCTTGCGCCCACCCTCAACTACATCAAGACCACCTCAGGAAGGATTACAGATACTACTGTTCGTTACATCAGAACGAGTGGGCGATACCGAAGTAACCGCCGGTCTGGCTCAGGCCAGAAGGACCGACGTTGCCGCCGTTTTCCAGCGCGTGGCTGGCACCCGTGCCGTTATGAACGGTACCGATGTCCACGTACAGCAGGGTACGCTTGGACAGGAAGTAGTTGATACCGGCCATGTACAGGTTGGCAGTGCCGCCGCCGTTGCCGGTGCCATTGCTGCTGACCGAGGCGTTGTTGGCGTTGACGTGGAACCATGCACCCACAAGTTGCAGTTGCGAGGTCACGTCGTAGTTGGCACCCACCCAGTAGTGGTTGGCGCGGTCCGGTGCACCGGCAGCAGCGTCAGGAGCGCGCAGGTTTTCGTAACCGGCGAACAACTTGAGCTTGTCGAACTTGTAGGTTCCACCCAGGATCAGCTCCTTGGAATGACCCCAGATATCGCTGTAGTTGCCATTGGAATCGCGGACCACGTCATAGATGGCACGCAGTTCCAGGCCGTTTTTCTGGTAGGCCAGCGAGATGCCGTCCTTGCGGCCGTCGCTGGTGCCTGCGTTGGCCACGCCGCCATTGAACGAACCCGGCTTTTCACCCAGGCTGGTCTGCAGGCCGACAGTGAAGCCACCCCAGTCAGGGCTGTTGTATTCGATGATGTTGCTGGCGCCCGGCCAGTTGCGGCCGTTGACGAGGCTGGCGGTGCCGATGGCCTGCTGGCCGGTCGGATCCAGGTACCAGACGTCGTTGTTGATGAACAGGTTCTTACCGAACTTGATCGAGCCGGCGGTAGCCGAGGACAGGCCGACGTAGGAACGACGGTTGAACAGCGCGTTACCGTTGCTGGTATCCGAACCGTTGAAGCTGCCCTTGGTCGAATTGAAACCGGATTCCAGCAGGAAGAAGGCATTGGTACCGCCACCCAGGTCTTCCGTACCCTTGAAGCCGATCATGCTGGTACCCCACTGGTTGTTGGCCGCGCTCCACTTGGAGCCGGTACCGTTGGGGCCTGCATTGGTCTGGAAGTCAACACCTGCCACAACACGGCCGTAGATGGTGACGCTGCTGGTTTGTGCTTGTGCCTGTGCCGAGAATGCACCCATCAGCGCGAGCGCGCACAGGGTCTTTGCTCCAGTAAAGGATGGCTTCACTTGCTTCATGAATTGTCTCCGTGGATATTGCCGTTTAAATTTTTTTCGTCGGTGGGCTTGGTCGTGCAGCACTTGCACTTCAGACCCCTTGAATCCTGACGGACTCCTGACGGTCTCCCAACTTCTTGTTTTGATGCTGCCCGACCTTCTCTTCTTTCATCCCGGATGCCGCATTCGATGATCTGTACAGCCCGGAATGTGGCTAGATACTAATTTTTACGTTCATGTCTTTCCAATGAAATCTTTAGCATTTCCGATATGCGATTTGATATCATGAATTTCTAATAAAAATTCCACTTACAAAACCTAAAAAACATCCCCCGGAGACTTATGAAAAACAGTGATCCCAACTGGTTTCTGCGGGCGCGATTGAAGACCCGCCAGCTCCTTCTGCTCATCGCCCTCGACGACACCCGCAACATCCACCGCGCCGCCAGCGAGCTGAACATGACGCAGCCGGCTGCTTCCAAGCAACTCAAGGACCTTGAGGACATGCTGGGCGTGTCGCTGTTCGAGCGCCTGCCGCGCGGCATGCGGCCCAGCATCTATGGCGAGGCGATGATCCGCCA
>JAFAMT010000408.1 GCA_019233085.1 Herbaspirillum sp. | reverse complement strand
GCCCGCACGGTCAGGAAGTGATTACTTCGCCAGTTCCTTCAGGACCTTGTCGGTAATGTCGATGCGCTTGCTGGCGTACACGGCCTCCTGGAAGACGATGTCGTACTTTTCGGCTTCGGCGATCTGGCGGATCACCTTGTTGGTACGCTCCAGGACCACGGCCAGTTCTTCATTGCGGCGCTGGTTCAGGTCTTCGCGGAATTCACGCTGCTTGCGCTGGAATTCCTTGTCCAGGTCGGACAGGTCGCGCTGGCGCTTGGCACGGTCGGAGTCGGACAGCACGGCGGAATCCTTGTCCAGCTTTTCGGACTGGGCCTTCAGGCGGGCCGCCATGTCCTGCAGGTCGCGGTCGCGCTTGGCGAACTCGGCTTCCAGCTTCGATTGTGCCGCCTTGGCCGGTGCGGCTTCGCGGAAGATGCGCTCGGTGCTGACGAAGGCGATTTTGGAGCTTTCCTGCGCGTGGGCAGGAGCAAAGCTCAGCAGGCAGGCAGCCATCACGATGGTCTGCAGGGACAGGAACGATTTGGTCATGAACTTCAAGATTACTCTCCGTATTACGAATCAATGATGCCCGCTTTAGAAGCCGGTACCCAGTTGGAACTGGAAGGTTTGAGACTTGTCACCGTCCTTGAGGTTCAACGGCTTGCCGAAACTGAGCTTCAGGGGGCCGATCGGCGACACCCAGCTGATACCCACACCGGTGGAATAGCGCAGGTCGTTGAACTTGATGTTCTGGCCGTCGGCGAAGACGTTGCCGCCGTCAAAGAAGGTGAACCAGCGCAGCGTACGGTCCTGACCCGAACCCGGGAACGGGAATTGTAACTCCGCGTTGGCATAGAAACGAGAGGCGCCACCCATGGAATCGCCGTACTGGTCCTTCAGGCTACCCAGCGAGGACGCTTCGTAGCCACGCACGGTACCGATACCGCCGGCGTAGTAGTTCTTGAACACCGGATAAGGCTTGCTGCCGATGCCACGACCGTAATCGAGCTCGCCGTTCAGGGCCAGGGTCACGGCCTTGCTGAAGAAGGGCTGGAAGTACTGGTGCTGGTAGCTGGCACGGTAGTATTTCAGCGTACCCACACCCGACACTTCCAGGTTGGCGCGCTGGTAGCGGCCCATGGTCGGTACCAGGGCGCTGTCGCGACCATCACGCTGCCAGGCCACCGTCAGCGGGAAGCTGGTGGTACGGGCGCTGCCCACACCGCAGCTTGCGTCGTTGACCACATCACAACCTGCCGCGCCGGCGCCACCGAAGTCACGCACGTACTGGCGATACAGCGAGGGGCTGGTGGAGTCGGTGGTGACGTTGGTGTTTTCGATGCCGATGCCGAAGAAGACGCGATCCAGCTCCGAGAACGGTACGCCGAACTTGATGCTGCTACCCAGCGTCTTGACCTTGTAGTCACCCGTGGCATAGGCCGACGGACGCAGGGTGCGCAGGTAGATTTCGTAGGTGCGGCTGATGCCGTCATCGGTGAAGTACGGATTGGTGGTCGACAGCGAGATGGTGCGATAGCGCGAGCTGGTATTGACGTCCAGGCTCACGGTGTTGCCGCTGCCGAAGGCGTTTTCCTGCGAGATCGAGCCGGTCAGGCTGAGCTTGTCGGACTGCGAGAAGCCGGCACCGATCATGATGTTGCCGGTGGGCTTTTCCTCGACCTTCATGTTCACGTCGACCTGGTCGCTGCTGCCGGCCACTTCCGGCGTATCGATGGTGACTTCCTTGAAGTAACCCAGGCGGTCCACGCGGTCGCGCGAGAGCTTGATCTTCTCGCCGTCGTACCAGGAATCCTCGAACTGGCGGAATTCGCGACGGATGACCTCATCGCGGGTCTTGGTATTGCCGGCGATGTTGACATGGCGCACGTAGACGCGCTTGCCCGGGTCGACCATGATGGTGAAGGCAACTTCCTTCTTTTCGCGGTCCACGTTCGGGTTGGCGTTCACGTTGGCGAAGGCGTAACCGAAGTTGCCCAGGCGCTCGCCGATCTTCTTGGTGCTGTCGGTGAGCTTGGAGCCGGAATAGACATCACCCTTCTTCAACTGCACCAGCTTGGCGAGCTCCGGTTCCATGCCGAACATCTCGCCTTCCAGCTTGATGTCGGAGACGGTGTACTTCTCGCCTTCCTTGATGTTGACGGTGATGTAGATGTCTTTCTTGTCGGGCGTGATCGACACCTGGGTCGATTCGACCTGCATTTCCAGGTAGCCGCGATCCAGGTAGTAGGAGCGCAGGGTTTCGATATCGCCCTGCAGCTTTTCCTTGGAATACTGGTCGGCCTTGGTGTACCAGGTGAACCAGCCCGGCGTGGTCAGCTTGATCTGGTCGCGCAGGGTGCTGTCGGAGAACACCTTGTTGCCCACGAAGTTGATCTGCTTGATGCGCGAGACATCCCCTTCATCCACCGAGAAGGTGATGGCCACGCGGTTGCGCTCCACCGGGGTCACCGTGGTGGACACCTTGGCACCGTACAGGCCGCGCGAGAGATACTGGCGTTTCAATTCCTGCTCGGCACGATCGACCTGGGAGCGGTCGAAGATGCGCGACTCGGCTACGCCGATTTCCTTCAGGGCCTTGGTCAGCTGTTCCTTGTCGAATTCCTTGATGCCGGAGAAGTCGACGCTGGCAATGGCGGGACGTTCGACCAACTGCACCACCAGCACGTCGCCTTCGGTCTCGATGCGCACATCGCGGAAGAAACCGGTGGCATACAGCGCCTTGATGGCTGCGGTACCCTTTTCATCGTTGAAGGTATCGCCCACGCGCACCGGCAGGTAGCTGAAGACCGTACCGGCCTCGGTACGCTGAATGCCTTCGACGCGGATATCCTTGACCACGAAGGGTGTGACCGCCATGGCCTGGCTGGAGCACAGGGCAAAGGCGGCTGCGGCGATCAGGCGACGGGAGAATGTCGGGATGGGATGTTGCGCAGGGTGTAATTTCATCTATCGTTCATCAACAGTTTTTCGCCGTAGCACTGCCTGACAAGAGGAAGGTAAGGAATTGGAAACGGATCCGCGATCCATTGCCAATTGCTTAACGACTGCCATCGGGGTTGGCCGGCAAATGTAAAAAATCCGGTCTTTCTCGCCGTACCGCCGATTTTCATCGACGGCGTCGGCATCAGGCCGGATTCATCCTTGGAACATCAGTCGCACGATATCGTTGAAAGCCGCAACGAGCATCAGCGCCATCAGTATACCCAGGCCGGCGCGCTGCGCGATTTCCCCAAACCGCTCGGAAACGGGCCGCCCTGTCAAAATCTCCAGCGCATAATACAACAAATGACCGCCATCTAACACCGGGATAGGCAATAGATTCATCACGCCAAGGCTGATACTGATGAAGGCCATGAAGCTCAGGTAGCTGACCAGGCCCACCCGGGCGGTCTGGCCGGCATAGTCGGCGATGGTGATGGGACCGGTGATGTTCTTCAGGGAGACCTGGCCGACGATCATGCG
>JAFAMT010000384.1 GCA_019233085.1 Herbaspirillum sp. | reverse complement strand
AGGCCACCGAGTATGTCCACGAGATCACCGAGCGCGCCCTGCTGATCAATGATGCCTACAAGGATACGACCCGGACCCGGGCGGCCCATTCGCGCATCTATTCGACCCTGATGGAGAAGGGCGACCCAGCGGTCATCGAGGCCGCGTTCAAGAGCGCCCAGATGACGTACGACCGCAGCCAGAAGTATCTCGATGACTACGCCAAGCTGCCCGACCTGGAAGGCCAGGATCCGGCGACCAAGACCGAACTGATCGAGTCGGCCAAGGCCCTCAACGATATCCTGAAGAAGGCCACCGATACCCTCAAGGCCGGTGATGCCCAGGGCTATTCGCAGCTGAACAACAATTTCATCAGCAAGGGCGGCGCGCGCTTCTCGACGGCGCTGGACGCCTACCAGAAGCGCGCCATGGAACTCAACGACAAGGCCGCTACCGAGCGTCAGCGCGAGTACAACCTGGTGGTCTGGCTGGTGGTGGCCGGCCTGATCGGCGCGTTGTTCCTGGTGATCGGCGTGCATTTCATGCTGCGCAACATCGTGCTCACTCCGCTCAACCGCGCCGTGCACCTGCTGGACCAGGTCGCCAATGGCGACCTGACCACCCGGGTCGAGGTGGAGAGCAGCAATGAGATCGGCCGCCTGTTCTCGGCCATCCGCAGCATGCAGCAAGCCCTGCTGACCACGGTATCGCGCGTGCGCAGCAGCTCCGACAGCATCGATACCAGTGCCAAGGAAATCGCCGCCGGCAACATGGACCTGTCCTCGCGTACCGAGCAGCAGGCCAGCTCGCTGGAAGAGACCGCCGCCTCGATGGAACAGCTGACCGGCACCGTCAAGCAGAATGCCGAGAACGCCCTGCAGGCCAACCAGCTGGCGCATTCGGCCTCGTCCACTGCCAGCAAGGGTGGCGAGGTGGTGTCGCAGGTGGTCGATACGATGCAGGCGATCAATGATTCCTCGCGCAAGATCGTCGACATCATCAGCGTCATCGACGGTATCGCCTTCCAGACCAACATCCTGGCGCTCAATGCGGCAGTGGAAGCCGCGCGCGCCGGCGAGCAGGGTCGCGGCTTTGCCGTGGTGGCCTCGGAAGTGCGTTCGCTGGCCCAGCGTTCGGCGGCGGCGGCCAAGGAAATCAAGTCCCTCATCGATGATTCGGTGAACAAGGTCGAGACCGGCAGCCAACTGGTCGAGCAGGCCGGTGCCACCATGAACGAAGTGGTCTCCAGCGTGCAGCGCGTTACCGACATCGTCGGCGAGATCGCCGAGGCCAGCCGCGAGCAGAGCAGTGGTATCGAGCAGGTCAACCGTGCCATCACGCAGATGGATGAAGTGACCCAGCAGAATGCCGCCCTGGTCGAGGAAGCCGCTGCGGCCGCACAATCCCTGCAGGCCCAGGCCACCAACCTGGTGGGGGCAGTGAGCATCTTCAAGATCGATGCCCAGCAGGCTGCCGCCAGCCCGGCCAAGCCACGTGCGGCGCCGGTTCAGGCCAGCAAGCCGGTGCAGCCGGCCCCGGCAGCAGCGGCCGTGGCCGCCGCAGCGCCAGCGCCCAAGGCTGCCCCAAAGCTGCCGCCGGCCAAGCCCGCCAGCGCGCCCAGCAGCAGCCGTGCCAAGGACGACGCCCAGGATTGGGAAGAATTCTGAGCCCCGCCCGGTACACGGGCATAAGGCTTGAGGAAGAAGGCATGAAAAAACCTCCGCAGCAGACACTGCGGAGGTTTTTTTTCGTCGCTGCAACCGCTGATCAGGCCTGGGTATAGCTGGTCTTGACGGTGGTGTAGAACTCGGCGGCGTAGGTGCCTTGCTCACGCGCACCGTAGCTGGAACCCTTGCGACCGCCGAAAGGCACGTGGTAATCGACCCCGGCAGTGGCGGTGTTGACCATCACCATGCCAGCCTGGGCGTGGCGCTTGAAGTGGGTGGCGTACTTCAGCGAGGTGGTGCAGATGCCCGAGGACAGGCCGAACTCGGTGTCGTTGGCCAGTTGCAGGGCGTGCTCGTAGTTGTCGGCCGGGATGACGGCGGCGACCGGACCAAAGATCTCTTCACGCGAGATGCGCATGTCGTTGTGGGCGTCCGCAAACAGGGCCGGGGCCATGTAGAAGCCGTCGGTCTCGCGTGCGAGGCGTTCGCCACCCGATACCAGCGTGGCGCCTTCGCCCTTGCCGATGGCGACATAGGACAAGTCCTGATCCAGCTGCGACTGGTCGACCACGGGGCCGATCTGGCTTTCCTTCTGCAGGGCGTGTCCGACCTTGACCTTGGCCAGTTGTGCGCAAGCCGCCTCGATGAAGCGCGGGTAGATGCCCTTTTCCACGATCAGGCGGCTCGATGCCGTGCAGCGCTGACCGGTGGAGAAGAAGGCGCCTTGCACGGCAGCCGTGACGGCCACGTCCAGATCAGCGTCATTCAAGACCACCATCGGGTTCTTGCCACCCATCTCCAGCTGGAACTTGGCCATGCGCGCGATCGCGCCTTGTGCCACGCGCTTGCCGGTAGCGACCGAACCGGTGAAGGAAATGCCGGCCACGCGGCCATCGTCGATGAAGCGCTGGCCCACCACCGAACCCCGGCCCATGACCAGGTTGA
>JAFAMT010000369.1 GCA_019233085.1 Herbaspirillum sp. | reverse complement strand
AGTAGCTGTCGTCGCCCTTGCCGCCGGCCATGATGTCGGCGCCGCCCATGCCGTCCAGGATATTGTTCTGGTCGTTACCGGTGAGGTGGTTGTCCAGCGCATTGCCGATGCCGTTGAGGTTGGCCTCAACCATGAGCAGGTCAGGCGCGTCGACGGTCAGCCTGAGCTTCTGGCCGGAAGAGGACGTCTGCTTCTTTCCCAGGACGGCGTCGCCATCGCCGAAGGGCGCCGGTGCATTGAACGCATCCAGATAGCGCTCGGTGTTGGCCAGGACGTGGCTGGCAATGGGCAGGGTGCCGGCCACGACTTCGGTGGCCGCCGCAGGCTGGCTCACATTGACCGGAGTGACGATGACTGGCTTGACCGGTACCGGCGCAGGCGTGACGACCGGAGTGACGATGACCGGTTTGCCAGGTACCGGCTGAGGGGTGGCGCGCGGGTTGACGTAGATCGGTTTGCAGGGCGGCAGATAACGCACGATGATCGTACTGTTGATGTGCCTTCTGCCGGGGCCGTTCTGCGGCGTGATGGTCACACCGACGCCTGGCTTGGCCAGCACCGGTTTGGCCAGCACCGGTCCAGGCGTGACCTTGACGGGATTGGCGATCGCCGGGGGGCGAGGAAATTTGGGGTAGATCATCGGCGTGCCGCTAGTGGCCAGCGTTGCCGGTATGGAGGCACAAGGCGAGTAGCTTATCTTGAATGGTGTGCCGTGGGTAACGAACTCCTTGAGCTCGGCAGCAGAGATCTGCAGGACGAACATGCAAGAATCCTTGTGCGAATTTTGTGACTTGATGCGTGCAGACATGATTTTTTCCTTGATATTGAGATGTCGGTTTGGCGCGGATGCGTTTGCGTTTGGGCAGTCGATGCCGTCAAGCTGTTGCGGGAAGGAGCAACTCCAGTCAGTCGGGGGGAGGGGATCAGTGGGTCACGCTGAGCAGCGTCGCAGGTTTCTCTCGTTGCCCGCTGGTCAATGCGGTTTGAGTGGCCGCCGGCGGCGCAAAGCTGGCCATGGCCTGTATCAGTCTCTCGACATCGGTGTCATAGAGGGTCTTGCCGTCGGCGGTCTTGATGCGCTCGATATGGTTGTCCGCGCCGCTGGTGCCGCCGACATACCAGTCCTTGACGGTGACCTGATCGGCCGTACCCAGCACCTTGATCTGCAGATCATTGCCCACGTGCTTGAACCGCAGGTCGGTCTGGCTGGCATCGCTGAACTGGACAGTATCGATGTTGCCCTTGGTGGCATCATGGTCGAAGATGACATCCTGGCCGTCACCCTTGGCAAACAGGTAGGTATCGTCGCCAGCGCCACCGATGAGCAAGTCGTTGCCCAGGCCGCCGGTGAGCACGTTGTCGCCCCGGTTGCCGACCAGGATATTGCCAAGTTCGTTGCCCACGGCATTGATATTTTGCTGGAGCATCTTGATGGGTGCATCGGTGGTGAGCGTATTGGCACCTTTGACGGAGGTGACGGTGCGCATTTGCTCCGCCGTGACGAAGCGGCACATGTCGCTTGCGCGTCCCCGGCCGGAATCTGCGATGTAGAAACCGGTAATGTCACCGGTGGCGGCCGAGCAGGCCACACCGGTCACGGTGACGCGGTGATCGGTGGAGGCGTCGTCGGGGACAGCGGTGCCATCCCATAGGGCGTCAGCATATACGTTGATGGTCACTCCCTTGCCTGCCTTGATATCCCGTGCGACGGCTTGGGCATCGAAGCCGCTGCTCACCTTGGAGGCGAAACCGAATTCCTTGAGCAATTGCTTCTGGTCGCGCGAGCTGCTGCCACCGCGAGAACCCGGGGAATCGCTCACGGTGTCGCACAAGCCCTTCTCGATGGCTCTTTGCACGACCTCCTTTTCCGATACCGGCCGGTCACCGAGCATGGTCACGTTGGCCACCGAGGTCTCGCCGCAGGTTCCCTCGTAACCCGGTACCGCGTTTCCCTGGTTGTAGTTCAGCTGGTAAGAACCGGGATAGCCATAGACCAGGACATCGACGCCATTGACCAGGGCGCTCTGGGGCTTGCCTGAATCGAGCAGGACCAGGTTTTCGACATTGGCCGACAGGGTCGTGCTGACTTTGGCATAGACCGTGTCCACCCCTTCGCCCGCCTGCTCGATGACCTTGTCGTCGGCATTGTCGACGTAGTAGCTATCGTCGCCCTTGCCGCCGGCCATGCCGTTGACATACTGGCTGGCGTTGAGGTCCAGCGTCGGCATCCCCTCGGCGCGGGTTGCCTTGAGCTTCTCGCGGGCCGCCTCCAGCTGCGCCTGTGCGGCCAGGATGGAAGGATGGTATTGCTTGCCCGCGCGCAGCCAGGCGGGCAGGCTGTGTTCCAGTCCGATCGGGTCCTGGTCGGGTTCGGTGGTCAGGGCAAATTGCGGGGCATCCTCGGCCTCGCCTTGCAGCCCCACCGATACCGCCAGTGCGACCAGCGATTTCTTGTACTGGCCGGCGGCACGGGTGCGTTCCATTTCGGCTTTGGCGACGTAGGTGCGGGCCTGCAAGGTCTCCTGCAGTGAACCGGCGCCGCGCTGCTCGCGCCGGAGCGCGATCTCCAGCATCTGACGCGACAGCGCTTCGCCTTTTTCGCGCGCCTGATGGCTGGCGCGGGCGCTCATGGCCTCGTAGTACTGGCCGACCACGGACGACATGGTCTTCTGCACGGTGGCATCCCGACTGGCCGAGGCTGCTTGCAGCAAGGCATCGGCGGCGCGCTGGTTGGCGCTGCGTCCACCAAAATCCAGCAGGCGCCAGGTCAGGGTGGCGTACAGGGTGTTGACGTTGCGCTCGCTGCTGCCCAGCTCGGAACTGCTGGCACTGGACTGACGAGTGGCACCGGCATTGATCGTGGGCAGGCTGGCCGCGCGCGCCTCGCCGACCTGGCCGGCCTGTATCTTGACGTTGGCCCAGGCGGCCTGCACCTGCGGCTGATGGCACAGGGCCAGGTCTACCGCATCTGCCAGCGACAGGACCTTGGGCGCCACAGCCGGACCGGGGCGACAGGGCGGGACCTCGTCGTCCCCCGGCAGCAGCTTGCCGGCGACCAGGTCCGGCGGATAGGCCAGCAGGGGATCGCCGATGCTTCTGGACGGACCCGCCGCACTGACGCAGGAGGCGCACAGGCATAGCAGAAGGGGCAGCCAGGTCTTCGGCGAGGAGGTATCAGCGCTCATGCAGGGCCTCCTTCTGGTGGCGGATCAGCGGCGAGAGCACATACTCGATCACGCGCCGGGTTCCGGTCTTGATCTCGACGTTGACCGACAGCCCCGGCGAGATGGCCACCTGCCTGCCGTCGACCTGGAGACTGTTCTTGTCCAGGACGACGCGCGCCGAATAGATCAGCCCCTTCTTCTCATCCGGGATGGCATCCCGGGAGACATGGATGACCCTGGCTGGCACGGTGCCGTACTTGGTGTAGTCGAAAGCGTCGATCTTGACCTCGGCCCGCTGGCCGATCTCGACGAAGCCTACGTCCTTGTTTTCCAGCAGGGCCTCCACCTCGACTTCGCTCCCCTGGGGCACCACCTGCATGAGCGGCTGGGCCGCGGGAACCACGCCGCCTACGGTATGGACCGCCAGCTGCTGCACCGTCCCATCGACTGGCGACACCAGCTTGAGCAGCCGGCTGTGTTCATCGGCCCGACGTCGGTCCTGCTGCGCCGCCTCGATGATCTTTTCGGCTTCCAGGCGGCTGTCGTGCGCGTCCTTGCGGCTTTGCGTGATCAGTCCGGTGCGCTGGTTGCGGGTGTCGGTGAGCTGTCCTTGCAGATCCACCCTGGCCTGTTCTTTCTCCATCCAGGCGTGGCGCGAGACGCTATGCTCTTCCATGAGCACGCGGTAGTCGCTGGCGCGCTGGGTGGCCAAGTGCAGGGCAGTGCGGTAGTGCGCGATCTCGTCGTCGAAGCGCGCCAGCTTGGCCCGCACATCCTCGAACTGGCCACGCAGCTGGCTGCGTACCGATTGCCACTGCGCCGCCGTCACGCCGGCGATCTCGGGCAGTTCCGGTGCCTGCATGCTCTCCAGCGCCTGTATCATGGCCGCCGCGCGCGCGGCCTGCAGGCGCGCCTGGGCCATGGCATCGGCCGCCTTGTCGCGCTCGGCGTCGCTGCTGCTGGCATCCAGTTCCACCAGCACGTCACCGGCCTTGACCGATTGCCCTTCCGATACCAGGATGGCCTTGACGCTGGCGACATCCACCGAGGCGATGGTCTTGGTATGCGAGGACGCGATGACCTTGCCGCCGGCCGCGACGACGATATCCATGCGCCCGATCAGGGACCAGGCCAGCGCAAAGACGACCATGGCCATCAGGATGCGTGCGGTCCAGCGCAGGCTGCGCGAGGCTGGCGCCTCTTGCAGGGACAGCGCAGCGGGCAGGAATTCGGCCTCTTCCTTGTTGAAATAGTCGGTCCGCAGCGCCTTGCGATTGGCCCAGGCGTGCAGGAAGACTTTCAGGTAGCGGCGCCACAGATCCAGCCAGGCGAGGGAACGATGAGGCAGGCTCATGATGCCTCCTGCTCTGCTTGTCCGTCCGTCTGGCCGGCCTGTAGCTGATACAGATGCGCGTAGATGCCGCCGGGCAGCTTGAGCAGTTCCGCATGGGCGCCGCTTTCGGCCACGCGACCGCGCTCCATGACGATGATGCGATCGGCATCGCGCACTGCCGAGAGACGGTGGGCAATGATGAGTACGGTGCGTCCGGCGCAGATCTGGCGCATGTTGTCCTGGATGATCTTTTCCGATTCGTAGTCCAGGGCGCTGGTGGCTTCGTCGAAGATGAGCACGCCGGGATTGCCGATCAGTGCCCGGGCAATGGCAATGCGCTGGCGCTGTCCGCCGGAGAGCCCGCTTCCTTGCTCGCCGACCAGCGTGTCATAGCCCTCAGGCAGCTCGCAGATGAAATCGTGGGCGCCGGCCAGCTTGGCCGCAGCGATGATGGGCTCGATCGGCAGGGAAGGATCGGTCAGGGCGATGTTGTCGCGTATCGATCGCGAGAAGAGCGTGTTCTCCTGCAGCACCACGCCGATCTGCTGGCGCAGCGAAGCGGTATCGATGATGGCGATATCCTGGCCATCCACGGTGACGCGCCCTGACTCGCACAGATAGAGGCGTTGCACCAGCTTGGTCAGGGTGCTCTTGCCGGAACCCGAGCGGCCGACGATGCCGATGATCTCACCGGGCTGGATCTGCAGCGTCAGGTCGCGGATCACTTCGGGCGTGTCAGGTCGGTAGCGGAACGATACCCTCTCGAAGCCGATCGCTCCCTGCACACGGGGCAGGCGGGTGCGCTGACCGGCGACTTCCGTGCGCGCATCGAGCACGTCGGCCAGCCGGCTCATGGAGATGCCGACTTGCTGGAAGTCGTTCCACAGTTGCGCCAGGCGCAGGATGGGGGCCGCCACCTGGCCGGCCAGCATGTCGAAGGCCACCAGCTCGCCCACCGACATCTCGTTCTTGACCACCTGCAGCGCGCCTAGCCACATGATGCCGGCCGTCACCAGCTTGCTCACCAGGGTGACGCTGCCGCTGGCCACCAGGCTGATGTTGGTGGTGGTCAGGCCGGCGGCGACATAGCCGGCCAGCTGCTGATCCCACTTATGCTGCCAGCGCGGTTCCACGGCCATGGCCTTGACGGTATCCATGCCGGTCAGGGTCTCCACCAGGAAGGACTGGTTCTCGGCACTCTTGTTGAACTTGTCGTTGAGGCGCTGGCGCAGCACCGGGGTAAAGATCAGCGACAGCATCAGGTAGACCGGAATGGAAGCCAGCACGATCAGGGTCAGAGGGACGCTGTACCACAGCATCACGGCCAGGAAGATGACGGAGAACAGGATATCCAGCACCAGGGTCATGGCATTGCTGGTGAGGAAGCTGCGGATATTTTCCAGCTCGCGCACGCGGGCAATGGAATCACCCGCGCGGCGTGCCTGGAAGTAGCTCAGCGGCAGGCTCAGCAGGTGGGCAAACAGCCGCGAACCCAGCTCGACGTCGATCTTGCTGCTGGCATTGGCGAAAATGGCGGTACGCACGCCGGAGAGCAGGGCCTCGAAGATGGTGGCCGCAATCAGGCCGATGGCGATCACGTCTAGCGTCATCATGGCGTGGTTGACCAGCACCTTGTCCATCACGACCTGGAAGAACATCGGCGTGATCAGCCCGATGATCTGCAATACCAGCGAGATCAGCAGCACCTCGCCCAGTACCTTGCGGTACTTGACCACGGCCGGGATGAACCAGGTGAAATCGAAGCGTGAGGACTCCCCGGAATAGCTGGCCTTGCTGGTCATCAGGATGACCTGCCCGGACCAGAAGGACTCGAAGTCCGGGCGCGACATGACCTGCGGTGGCTGTCCCGCTTGCTGGATGAGGATGCGCCATTGCCTGGGGGCAGCAGACTCTGCCTGATCGATCTTGGCGAGCACGAAGAAGCGCCCGTGCCGGTCGATGCCGATGGCGGGCAAGGGCGTGCGCTCCAGGCGCGCGTGCTTCTGGCGGACGCATCTGGCCTTCATGCCCAGCGAGCGCGCCGCCAGCAGGATGGTTTGCACGCTGAAGCGTTGGCGCCCGTAGCGGTGTTGCAGTTGCATGGCGTCGGCGGCCACGCCATGCAATCTGGCCATCATCATCAGGCATAGCAGACCGCTGTCTACGCCCGCCTCGTCAATGTCCTTGTCAGCTGGTCTCATACTTTCCCGGGTGTGTGGAGAAGGGGTGGGTGGGAATGGAGGACAAGGAGTGGCCGCCATCCCGGCATCTTCGGCGTGCTGCCTGTCGCAAGCGACGCGGCCAGGCACTGGCCTGACGCACGGCCGTCAACGGCAGCGACGTGGCCTTGGTGAGGATGGAGATGGAGATGACAAGCTCCCTGAGCGTTGCGACACACCGGCCATGACGAGGAGGGCGCTTCAGGTTGCGCTTTTTGTCTCGTTCACAGGCCAATCTGTTTCTTCCCGCAGTCATTGAACCGAAGCCGGGAGACGAGGGCAATTGCACCATGGGGGTGGACGGGGGCGGGCCGGACGTCCGGCAATGCGAGGTGCTTTCACTCGGAAGTGAAGCTTTATTCGTGCGAAGCGGCCTGGATCGTTGGCAGGCAGGCTGGTGAGCGGTTCAAGGAAGGAGGGGGCGCTGCTGAATATATGAACAAATGCGCAGAGCAGCGGTGCGGAAAAAAACTTCAGATGCGATTCATCGTTCTTGCACCTTGAGTGCGGAAACGAGGCTGACCAAGATCATTCATGGCCACGGCGCCGCCGCGCAATTTGCCGGCGCGAGCCGGTCGTGGGATTGGAGATGGGGAATGGGGCTGCAGAGCGCAACTCATAAGGGTAGCGGCACTGTCATGCCAAGAATTCCCGAGGAGCTGCGGACCAATGACTACCCTTTAGGATAAGTGCTTGATCTTAAAACGGAATGTCTGGTGCGAGGAGGGGGACTCGAACCCCCACACCATTGCTGGCGTCAGGACCTAAACCTGGTGCGTCTACCAATTTCGCCATCCTCGCTGAAGGTGTCGGGCATCGGTGCGATAGCAGTCTGGAAGCGGGTACGCTGCAGAGTTGCCGCTACCGACGCAGGTAGCATTTTGTCAAAGCGCGCTATTGTACTTCAAGCTTTTGTCCGTGTCTGCGTTTTTCTGCATGGCTATTTTCCTGCCTGCATCGGTAGTACCATGCCGCCCTGGCTGGTTAACTACGAAGAATCGAGGCTTGCATGACACGCTATCGTCACTACAAGGGTGGCATCTATGAATATGTCGATGAGGCCATCCTGGAATCCGACCTCACGCCCATGATCGTCTATCGCGCCGCAGATGGCCGCCTGTGGCTGCGACCGCGCGCCGTCTTCTTTGAAATGGTCGAGGTCGATGGCCGTCAGGTGCCGCGCTTCGAGAAAATCGAGGGCTGAGACCTGCGCGGGTGCCTATGCCCTGGGCTTGGGGTGGCGCCCTGTCCGGCGTACACCGCCCGGTGTGCTGTTGCTGGTATCGGCGGGATCGTGCGCCAACTGTGCCGCAATGAAATCGACAAACGCCCGTATCCGGTTGGACATCTGGTGACGCTGTGAATACACGGCATAGATATCTGCATTGGGGGTGTGCCACCCAGGCAGGACCTGGACCAGGCGTCCATCCTGGAGATAGGGGCGCACATCCCACTCCGCGCGCATCAGGATTCCATGTCCTTCCAGGGCCCATTTCACGGCAATCTCGCCATCGTTGGTAGTCAGGTTGCCCCGGATCTTCACGGTCTGCGTCTTGGGAGCCGTGCCGCTGCCTGCGGTCAGGCGCCATACCCCATAGGCTTCGTCACCCTGGCGGATACCCAGGCAATTGTGCTTGGTCAGGTCGTGAGGTGTCACCGGCGTGCCGCGCCGAGCCAGGTAATCCGGCGTGGCGCACAGTAGCCGGGCGTTCGAGGCCAGGCGTCGGGCTACGACACGGGTGTCGGGTGGTTCGCCGAAACGGATGCAGACATCGAAGCTGTCCTCGGTCAGTGGCGGGGGCGTGACCGATAGCTGCAGCTGTACCGAGACCCGCGGATATTGAGCGACGAATGCCGAGATGATCGGGGCCACATGGCTACGACCGAAGCCCAGCGTGGCATTGACGCGCAACAAGCCTTCCGGGCGGCGTTTGGAGCTGCCCAGCAGCTCCGACAGCTCGTCGATTTCATCCAGGATGCGTCGGGCATGTTCCAGATAGAGCTCGCCTTCCGGTGTCAGCATCATGCGACGCGTGGTCCGGTTGATCAGCGGCACGCCGGCGCGGCTTTCCATCTGGGTCAGGTGCTTGCTGACGGCCGCAGTCGTCAGTCCCAGCTCGCGCGCCGCGGCGGAGAGACTGCCGGCCATAGCGAGTACCGAGAAAAACCGCAAGTCGGAAGGAAGGACGACGTCCTGCATGATCGATAGTTGAATTCAAGTTAAGGATGCTTTGAGTTTAGCACCGGTTTTTGCAGAGAAATACGCGTAGAGTGCGCCATCACTACGACATTTTTCAGAAAAGGCGGAGACATGAATACCTATCGCATCGCAACGATTCCGGGGGATGGCATCGGCAAGGAGGTGGTGCCAGCCGGCCAGCGCGTGCTCGAAGCACTAGCGGCAACGAGCAGCACATTCAGGTTCGAGTTCGAGAATTTCGATTGGGGTGGTGACTACTACCGCAAGACCGGCGCCATGATGCCGGCCGATGGCCTCGACGCGCTGCGCGACAAGGACGCCATCCTGTTCGGTTCCGCCGGCGACCCGCATATTCCCGACCACATCACGCTGTGGGGATTGCGCCTGAAAATCTGCCAGGGCTTTGACCAATACGCCAATGTGCGTCCGACCCGCATCCTGCCGGGTATCGACGCGCCTCTCAAGCGCTGCAGGCAGGAAGACCTGAACTGGGTCATCGTCCGTGAAAATTCCGAAGGTGAATACGCCGGCGTCGGCGGTCGCGTACACCAAGGGCATCCCATCGAGGCTGCTACCGATGTGTCGATCATGACCCGCGCAGGTGTTGAACGCATCATGCGCTTCGCCTTCAGGCTGGCGCAGTCGCGCCCGCGCAAGCTGCTCACCGTGGTGACCAAGAGCAATGCGCAGCGCCATGCGATGGTGATGTGGGATGAAATCGCCGTCCAGATTTCCAGGGAATTCCCGGACGTCAAATGGGACAAGGAACTCGTCGATGCCGCCACCGCTCGCATGGTCAACCGACCCGCCACGCTGGACACCATCGTTGCCACCAACCTGCATGCCGATATCCTGTCCGACCTGGCCGCCGCATTGGCAGGCAGCCTGGGGATCGCCCCCACGGGCAATATCGACCCCGAGCGTCGCTATCCCTCGATGTTCGAGCCTATCCACGGTTCTGCCTTCGACATCATGGGCAAGGGCCTGGCCAACCCGGTGGGGACGTTCTGGTCTGTCGTGATGATGCTGGAGCACCTTGGCGAACATGAAGCTGCCGCTCAAGTGATGAAGGCAGTCGAGGCCGTGACGGCGGACCCGTCGCTGCATACCGGCGACCTGGGCGGCAAGGCGACCACGATCCAGGTGACCGAGGCCGTCTGTGCCTTCGTCACCCAGGCGGCGAACACCCAGAAGGCGGCGTAAGCCCGCACTCCGGCGGCCCGGTCGGGCCGCGTTTCAAGATCACCGCACTCATCCAGCGCCTTGGCGGGCGCTGGTGGGGATGCCTCGTGCCCAAAAAAACACAAGAGAGTACGGGGTGCCGGACCTTGCCGTTCTCGGCAGTCACGCAGGCCAACCGGACCTGGCCCGAAGGAGGAGACAATGACAACCGATATCGAAACACGCGTTTCACGCAAACTCATGTGGCGCATCATTCCATTCGTGATGCTGCTCTATTTCATCAGCTTTCTTGACCGGGTCAATGTTGGTTTCGCCGCCATCACGATGAATAAGGACCTGGGCCTGTCGCCGACCGCCTTTGGCCTGGGTGGAGGATTGTTCTTCATCGGTTATTTCCTGTTTGAAGTCCCCTCCAACCTGATCCTGCATAAGGTCGGCGCGCGTATCTGGATTGCGCGGGTGATGGTGACCTGGGGGCTGATCTCGGCCATATCGGCCTTTGCCGTAGGCCCGAACAGCTTCTATGTCCTGCGCTTCATGCTGGGCGTTGCCGAAGCGGGCGTCTTCCCGGGCATCATCTTGTATCTGTCGCTGTGGTTTCCGGTCAGGCAGCGGGCCGTCGCGGCGGCCTGGTTCATGGCCGCTGCCCCCATTTCCGTGGCACTGGGCTCGCCCCTGTCCGGCGCCATCATGCAATTGCCGGAGGTGTGGGGCCTGGCGGACTGGCAGATGCTCTACCTGATTGAGGCCGCGCCGGCGGTCATCCTGGGTTTCGTGGTGCTAAAGTACATGACCGACAGGCCGGAGCAAGCCGAATGGTTGCAGCAGGATGAGCGCGAGTGGCTCATCGCCCGTCTGAAATCGGAGTCCGATGCCAAGAAGGGCGGTCATGGCCATACCGCCAGCGCCTGGAGTGCATTGAAGGACTTGCGCGTGCTGGCACTGGCGCTGATCTACTTCGGCACCTCGGCCGGCCTCTATACCCTGGGCCTGTGGGCGCCTCTGATGATTCGCGAATTCGGCTTCAGCCCGTTCGAGACCGGCTTGCTGGCCGGTGTGCCAAGTGTTGTCGCGGTGGCCGCGATGGTGCTGTGGGCGCGTCATTCGGATCGCACTGGTGAACGTACCTGGCATGTGGTCTTGCCTTGCGTGCTGGCGTGTGTCGGCTTGCTGCTGGCGGGCAACGCCTCCACTGCGCTGTTCGTGGTGCTGTCCCTGGTCGTCGTGAACGTGGGGATCAGCTCGGCCAAGGCGCCCCTGTGGGCCATGCCCAGCAGCTTCCTTTCCGGTGCAGGCGCGGCCGCCGGCATTGCGATGATCAACTCGCTTGGCAACCTGGGCGGCTTCGTGGGGCCGTTTGCCATCGGTTGGCTCAAGAACACGACGGGCAGTTATACGGCCGGCTTGTACGTGGTGGCGGCATCCCTGGCGCTGTCCGCCGTCGTGACCCTGGTGCTGAGCCGCCAGACGCGGGGCCCTGACGGGGTGGTCGAGCCCAGCCACGGTCATTGAAGGCAGGGATGGAGTGCGCCCTGGCCAGGCGGCCCGGCGCCAGGAGAGGTCGTTCTGGCCCTGTTGGTGTGGAGGCGGCTGTTGTCGGGGTGCGCATTCGTCCTGGGTACTGGATAATTGCTCCCGTCCAGCATTTCGGCATACGATCGTCGTCTCCCTTTCGTCTCTATCAACAGGTATTCCATGAACCACACAGCACGCGCGCTGGCCGGCGTGACATTTGCGGCTTTCGCAGCTTTTGCGGTCACCGCCACTTTCCCGCACCCGGCCGCGGCCGAAGACCTGGCCGAGGTCAGCACGGCCTTCCGCTGGCTGGGCAAGAACGACCGCGTCGTCATCGAGGCCTATGATGATCCCAAGGTGCATGGTACCTGCCACTATCCATAAAATGGACAGAACAAAATCCATATAAATCAACAGGTTAGATTTTTTGACTGCCGACCATTTTTTCAAAAAAAATGGACATCAACTTTACTGGCCTGTTGTGCAATGCCACTCAGACCGATTTTGAAAGATGCGTGTTCCGCTCATGTCCGGCAATCCAGCCATGCTATTGCATCGCTGGGGTCATTTAAGGCCCTTGGGCACGTCAATCGTTTGATACCAGAGACCTCGTGTGCCCCAAGCCTCTCAGCCTTCCAGAATGCTCATAATGCGTTCTCGCTCATCTTCCCGCAGCCGATTCCATTGCAATATTAACCTCGCCAATTGTTCATCTAGGCAATAAAAGTATGCAGTTGGGATGGAGATGACGTCGGCTAGCTTCGCGATTATTTCAAAGGGTGGTTCGTGAATTCCCGCTTCATAGCGGCCGATACGCGTAGCAGCAGCCTTTGGGTCTAGGCCGAGGGCAGCTCCCAGTTGAGCTTGTGAAACATTAAAAAATTGCCTGGCTTCCAGCAAGCGGACGCCAATAACCATCGCAGTTTCATTTTTTTTCATCCCGCGATGTTCGTGGCAAAACACTTGCTGTATATTTACGAAAATCGTTAATTTCTGTGGATAACTTTCATTTATCAGTCATTCAGTAGTCCAAAATTGAACCTGCAATAGGCGAATTTAATGCTCTACGTCAAGAGTGGTGCCGGCTGAGGTTTGGTCGCGTGGTTTCCTAGCTTTTGCGTGCCGATTCAACTAGCAGTCTGCGGACACTTTGGTTTGCCTCAGTAAGCCGCTCCTCTTCGACCTGGTAGCCGTAAATATCTTTAAGGGCTGCCACGACACCGCAAGACCGCGAATAGCCGCCTGCGCAATGGACTATTACGGTGTGCGTTTGCTCTGGGAGAGCTTCCTGTTGAATTGCACTGAAAACTGACCCACTTTTCCAGGAAATTTGCATCCTAAGTTGACCCATGTTTAGACCACAATCCTGCTCATGACAGCGAGCGGGAGAACGGAGTGATAGACGTGGCCCTACTTGGAATTATTCGACGCTGGT